>CAMYOI010000344.1 GCA_947259955.1 uncultured Gammaproteobacteria bacterium | reverse complement strand
CGATCCCCCCCTGCTCCGCCACGGCAACGAAGTATGCGCATTGTTTTAATGTCAACTTAACCATACTAATATTGTTAAAAAAAATTAAACCAATTTAATCTATTATTCCAGTGTTGCTAGTATGGCCTCAATCCTGAACTGATAGTAAAGGAATCAAGCAATGGGTGTATTGAGTAAAGAACAGCGGCAGCAATTCTGGTCCAACGGGTACCTGATAATCGAAAATGTGGTCGATGCCGATTTGCTAACTGCGATGCAGGATGACTTTTCCAAATGGGTCGAGGAAAGTCGGGGATTTTGCGAGCCGTATGGCGATACGATAGACGGACGACCACGTTTCGATTTGGAGCCAGGACACACACCCGCAAAACCTGCGCTTCGCCGGGTTAACGCACCAATTGAAGTATCCCAGACATATTTTGAAGCAATGGCGTCAACCCGAATGACTGATTGCGTAGCCGATTTAATCGGTCCTGATGTAAAGTTTCATCATTCAAAGATAAATTCCAAGTTGCCGGGCGGACATACTGCAGTCAAATGGCATCAGGATTTCCCGTTCACACCTCATTCCAACGATGATTTGATCACTGCGTTACTGATGGTAGACGAAGTTACGCCAGACAACGGTCCGCTCGAAGTTGTTGCCGGCTCCCATAAGGGTGAGCTGCACGGTCTATGGCACAATGGTATTTTTACGGGATCGGTTGCAGATACGGTTGCGCGGGATTGCCAGCAAAAGGCGATAACTTGTATTGGTCCCGCCGGGTCTGTTTGCTTGATGCATACCCGGTTACTTCATGGATCAGCGCCCAACCTCGGGGAGCACTCGAGAACATTATTTATCTGTGTTTATTCCGCGGAAGACGCTGTACCTTATTCGAGCAATCCCATGCCAACTGAATTCGAGGGCCTGGTGGTACGCGGCGAGAAGTCCAACAAAGTGCGCTCAACTTCTTATGAAATTGAGCTACCTCAAAAACCAACTACTGCGTCGTTTTTCGATCAGCAGGCAAGGAATCCGGACTCAACGAACTTCTATGCCTGGCCGCCGGAATAATCTACACATAACAGAGGCGCATTGAAGTGTCGGTCGAAAGCATAGATACGCTCGTGGTCGGGGCGGGGCAGGCCGGCATAGCGCTGAGCGAGCATTTGCAAAACCACGGGGTGCCCCATCTCGTGGTTGAGAAGAACCGGATTGCGGAGGCCTGGCGGTCGGGACGTTGGGATGCCCTGGTCGCCAACGGCCCGGCCTGGCACGACCGCTTTCCGAACATGGAATTTGGCGATTGCGATCCGGACGAATTCCCGACCAAGGAGAGCATTGCCGACTATTTCGTGGCCTACGCGGAAATGATCGATGCCCCGATTCGCACCGGAGTCGAGGTAACCGGGCTCGAGCCCAGACGGGGCCGGTCCGGATTCGAGGTGCAAACTTCGGCGGGCGTTATCGAAGCCAACCATGTCGTGGCCGCCACGGGCGCCTTTCAGTACCCGGTGATTCCACCCGTCGTTCCTGACAGCGCGGCATTGAGACAACTGCACTCGTTTGACTATCGCAACCCCGAACAGTTGCCGGATGGCGGTGTTATGGTGGTTGGCGCGGGATCCTCGGGCGCGCAGATCGCCGACGAACTGCGGCGCGCGGGCAGGCGGGTCTATTTGTCGGTCGGTCCCCACGAACGGCCGCCGCGGCGCTACCGAGGCCGCGATTTTGTCTGGTGGCTGGGCGTACTGGGCCTGTGGAACCTGGCCGCGCCGGCAGCCGGCAACGAGCATGTCACGATCGCTGTCAGCGGGGCTTATGGCGGGCGGACGATGGATTTTCGACGCCTGTCCGCGGAAGGCATCACGCTGGTCGGGATGACCGAAGCATACGGTAACGGCAAATTGTCGTTTGCCGATGACTTGCGGACCAATATCGCCAGGGGCGACGCGAGCTACCTGGCGATGCTGGATGAGGCCGATGCCTGGGTCGCTCGTAACGGGATCGAACTGCCCGAAGAACCCGAGGCGCGCGACCCCTGGCCGGATCCGGAATGCCTGCTCGATCCGGTTCGCGAGCTGGACCTGGCGAAGGAGAACATAAACGCCATCATCTGGGCCACCGGATTCCGCCAGGATTTCAGTTGGATGCAAGTCGACGCGTTTGACGAGAAAGGCGCCCCCAGGCACCAGCGGGGCGTCTCCACCGTGCCGGGAATCTACTTCCTGGGGCTGCCCTGGCAGTCGCGGCGCGGCTCGACTTTCATCTGGGGGGTCTGGCACGATGCCAAACACGTGGCGGACGAGATCGCAACGCAGCGCAATTACCTGGCCTACAAAGGCCCGCAAGAACGCTGAGACAAGGCAGAATCAACAGGAGGCCGTGAATGGCTCACACTCGCATTCGCAATTTCAACACCAAAGACACCTACCCCGAACAGAACCTGGACAACGATTTATGCCAAGCGGTTGTTACCCGGGGTGGTAAAACCGTTTATCTGCGCGGGCAATGCCCGCAAAATCTTGACGATGCAAAAAATATCGACAGCCACGACCCGGTGGAGCAGACCCACAAGGTGATGCAGAATATCCGCCAGTTGATCGAAGAGGCGGGCGGTACTATGGAGCACCTGGTGAAGGTCGTGGTTTACATCACCGATGTGCGTTACCGCGAGGCGGTGTACCGGACGATGGGCGAATACCTCAAGAACGTGCACCCGGTCTCGACCGGGCTGGTGGTGCAGGGGCTGGCGCGACCCGAATGGCTGGTGGAAATTGATGGCACCGCAGTCATTCCGGAGTAGGGTCGAATGGCCACGCGGGCGTGGGCGCGGCGGCGTCGCAGAATGTGACGGACCCGACGCTGGGACCGATGGCGCTGGATTTGATGGCGAGCGGGATGGACGCCGTCGAAGCCGTGAAAGAAGCGACCAGGCGTGGCAAGTTCATTGAATACCGCCAGGTCCTGGCGGTCGACAGGACGGGCGGCACCGCGATCCTCTCCGGGCCCAACAGCCTGGGCATCTGGGCGCAGGCCGAGGGCGCCAACGTCGCCGCCGGCGGCAACCTGCTGGATAACGCCGCCGTCGCTCGGGCGCTGGTGGATGGATTTGTTGCGACCCGCGGGCATATCGGCGACCGCTTGATTGCCGCCATGCGCGCGGGCCTTTCTGCCGGCGGCGAAGCGGGGCCGGTGCATTCGGCGGGAATGATGCTCGTCGACCGGGTCAGTTGGCCGGTGGCCGACCTGCGATGCGACTGGACCGAGGACTGCCCGATCGACAATATCGCCACCGCCTGGGCGGTATACAAGCCGCAGCTCGATGCCTACGTCCAGCGCGCGCTCGACCCGCGCGAAGCGCCATCCTAAGGCGTGCCCGGAGACCGATGAGACCCCGCCAATGAATAGTTCCGAACTGCTCTCAAGGTTGGTGGCCTTCGACACCACCAGCCGCCGATCCAACCTCGAGTTAATCGATTTCGTGCGCAACCTGCTCGACGACCACGGCATCCCGTCGCGGCTCGTGCCCAGCGTCGACGGCACCCGGGCCAACCTATATGCAACCATCGGCCCCGCCGACCATGGCGGCGTCATGCTGTCGGGCCATACCGACGTCGTACCCACGCTGGGCCAGGACTGGCACAGCGACCCCTGGTCACTCAAAACCGATGACACGCGGCACTACGGACGCGGCAGTTGCGACATGAAAGGATTCATCGCCTCGGTGCTCGCCGCCCTGCCGGCGATGACCGCGGCGTCTCTCGGGCTGCCGATCCACCTCGCCTTTTCCTACGACGAGGAAATCGGCTGCGTCGGCGCCCGTCGGTTGGTCGAGGCAATGCGTGACTTCGGCGTGCGCCCGCGTATCGGGCTGATCGGTGAACCGACGGGTATGAACCTGGTGCTCGGCCACAAGGGCAAGCGCGCCTACCGCGTCACCATCAGCGGCCTCTCCTGCCATTCCGCCTATATCACCAGCGGTGTCAATGCGGTGGAATACGCGGCCGAACTGATTGCCTTTATCCGCGCGATGAACCGGCGCATGGTCGAGCAAAACCAGTTGGATGAGAATTACTCGGTGCCTCATTCGACATTTCACGTCGGCCACATCGAAGGCGGCACCGCGCTCAACATTGTGCCGAACGCCTGCCACTTCGAGTTCGAGATACGCAACCTGCCCAGGCAGGCGCTGGAAACGCTCGCCCACGAGGTCAGGCATTTCGCCGACAGGCGGCTGTTGCCGGAGATGCGCGAACGCCATCCACAGAGCGATATCCGGTTCGACGAGCTGTCCGATTACCCGGGCCTGCATACCGACCCCGCGTCGCTGGTCGCAGACTTCGCCCGCCAGGTCAATCCCGCGGCGCAGTTCGCCGATCCGGTCAGTTTCGGCACCGAAGCCGGCCTGTTCAATGAGATCGGCATCGACTGCCTGGTGTGCGGCCCCGGCAGCATCGACCAGGCCCACAAGCCCGACGAGTTCGTCGCTCGCGGCCAGCTCGAGCGCTGCGACCGCATGATCGAGTCGCTGGTCGCGCAATGTCGCCGATTCGATGACATCGAGGCGGCATCCGCTTGAAACCACCCACGGGAATCGGCGCTGGATAGATACCCGGCGTGCGGCCCGGACAATGCCACCCCCGATCGGCGACCGCCCCGAGCATTTCGCACCGGTTCAGGAAAAGCGAAGTATTTTCTGCGTCTTATCTTCTCTATTGATCAACCTATCATGACGGTTTGAAATCGACGATCCCGAGATATGCTTATGTCCCGACTTCGATCCGACCAGCGTGATTTTTTCACCAGCGGGGTTTCCTGGTTGTCGAGAACGCGATCGCCCCGGTTCTGCTCGAGCAGCCGCAACCGGACTTTTTTGCCTGGGTCGAGACAAGCCGAAAGCGTAAATCATGCAAAGCTGTGCGCTGTGAATCGATTCACCGGGTAAATCGACAAGCTCGTAAATCTATAGGAAAGGTGTGAAATTTCGACGGGAATGGACTCTCTGCGATAACCTTAAATTTCTGGGCTTTTCCTATTTCTGCCATTTATATATGAAGCTGAATATTTTCTGATCAGCACACCGCGGACCCTGGTCTCAGTCGTCGCGAATCTCTCAAAAGTGCCAGGAACGGACACTCCTAAATCGCAGAGAATTAGGTATTGTGTCCCCAGAATTTTTCCACTTTANNAATTAGGTATTGTGTCCCCAGAATTTTTCCACTTTATTTCACTTCGAATACGCCCCTCAGAGCGCCATCCATAAACCACCTTTCATTGGTCTTCGGATACGGCCTGATACATCACGAGGCTTTCCAGAAAGTCGATGGTACTTGTCCGGTCGGTCAGGGACGCGGCGGACGACGGCTGGCGTCGCAAACCGTCTCCCCTTCAACCAGGACACAACCGGTTTCTGCCGCAAGGCAGCCGAGAATCTGGTTCGAGCCGGCCGAACCGGCATGATAGTGGTAGGGTAGGCCTTCGCGCTCATGCCCGTTGCAGCCATCGAGCCCTTCCGGGGCCTCACCATCGGCGCGCAAATGCGCAAAGATCGCGTAGCCGTCCATCGCGATGCCGATCTGGCCGCCGTGCGCCTCTACAACCTCGCTCTTAACCAATTTCAGTGTAGTCGGCGCACCGGAAAGACAATCCGTCACGGCGTGGTAGTGATAACCGACGTGGAGGTTCACATGGCCTCCACAGTCGTCGAACGGCGCGATCGTATAGGCTCCGAGGATCGCGTCCACCGGGGCCGGCCCGTCAAGGCGCACGCCGTTAGCCGCGACGCCCGAACCTCCTCGGTTTGTGCGCCCCGGCGGCCGAGTGGGGACCGCGTCCAGCGGTAGGACATAGGTGATCGTCGCGTCGTCGGGCATGTATTCCGGCAGGCATTGAACGCAATAATTCTGATAGGCCGGATCGACATCGGGGCGCGCGGCCGCCTCGCAGGCTTCCAAAGTACCGGTAAAACGCACCGCGCCGGTTTCGGCATCGAAGAGTTGCCAGTTGCTATCGCCGTAGGTCGCAGCCAAGCCGGCAATGAAGGCGCCATCCACATCCACGGTCTTTCCATCAAGGAACCAGATTCCGCCCGCATCAGCAGTGTCCGAGATACGCGTAGGGCACCACGGACCCGGCGTGTAGGTACGCGGGTCGGGGCGGACTGTGATCGAGAAACAAGTCGTCTCCGTGCCACCGGACAAAGTGCAATCGACAATCTCGGGGCCGGAAACAACATTTGCATTTGTAAAAAAGGCGGCGATGCGCTCGATGTCGTCGCTTTGCGCGATGGCAGGAAAGGCTAAACTGGCGATGACTAGTGCGGCGGCATACTGCTTTATAAAGTTCATAAGGTCAGGACTTAGAATCTGTTACTCTTAACCAAATAATGTTAGCATACTAATTATATTAAATGTCAATCCGCCAACATCAGTTTCATCTTTTATTGCATTCCGCCGACCTTCTGGAGGATCGGCTTCGATTACAGCTTGCCCCCCTGGGCATAGGGCCGCGGCAGGCAAGGGTGATTGACGCCATGCACCGCATGGGTGAAACCTCGCAAGCGGCGCTAGCCCGAGAGTTCAACGTTAAGCAGGCCAGCATGAGCACGATGACGGCTCGCCTGATTACCGCCGGCTATATCTTGCGGCGCAAAGATCCAGATGATGTGCGTGGTAACTTATTGAGCCTCACCAAAAAGGGGGAGGAAATGCTGACCCAAATCGAAGTGGTATGGGACGAGATCGACGCATTCGCCGCCGCCGCAATCGGGGCCGAGCGATTTGACCGCCTTACGCATCAGGCCGGAGCCTTGCGCGACGCCCTCGGCGGACGTCGTCCCGGCACCCAGCGCAAAGCCACGCGAGCGGCTGATGGAACTACGTAGCGTCTATCGACGACTTCTTACTTGTCAGAAAAAGCGAGATTTATCGCTTACTCATGAGACTGGCACGCCATCCTTTGGTGCAAAAGGACGCACCGTATGGATCGCTTACTTTAAGCCATTCATGTCAGATTAATGAGCACGCATAGAGGGCTACCAATAATCAGGTTCAGTGTCTGCTTTCGGGTAATTAGATAGATTATTGGCTCGCAATATTCTCATCATACGATCCATTCAGTTGGCTCCATATGGAGTATCGAGGAGACCTTCTCGCTACTTGCCCCGAGTGTCCGGTTGCTGACGGACAGGGTGCAGTGAGGCCCACGTATTCGAGCCTAGTTTTCTCGGTCTGCTTTGTCGGGGACAGCCGCCAGTTGCAACCAGAGCGCGCTACGCCCGCAAATTGCCCATTACAGACGTTCACTGAATCCATGATAAACGTGGATTGGCGTGAAGAACTGTCTGTTGCCAAACCCAAGTGTCTGTGTGGATTCAAACAATACGAAAATTATATCAACCCTAGATTAAAGGATAGTAATGTTGATCCCACAATGATTCCAAAAAGACCAGTGACGAACTCAAGACGACTCCAAGTTTTATGCCACATTGCGATTAGTACAAATAGAGGGAGAGACATCGCAACGTAGCTTGAAGAAAAGTTGTTTTTCAGAACCACGGTATGAGTGAGTAGAAGAATTAAAGATGTGGATAAAAAGATATAAGCAACATCATCAAAATAGCGCGCTATTTGTATCAATGTACTCAATAGAAATAAAACAGCTGAAGTCACCAGTAGATTCGACGTGACGATTGTAGCCAGTATTAGCTGATCGCTATCAAATAAGGAAGACATCATCGGCTTCATCGGGATGTGATTAATGATGTCGAAGTATAGGTTTGAGGCAATAACGATGGAGACTACAGAAATCGCAATGCATAGCGTCCGCGCATTATTCAAACTTGAAAGTATCCAGTTTGGGGACAATATGAAACTGATTACTCCAGCGTACGCAAATGCGAGAGATCCATGTTTGAAATTAATCCCCATTTCTAAACCTTTCTGCTCCGAATCTGATAGAGCCGGAGGGATATATCCATCCCAATAAAGAATCAAAGGCAAGACAAACACTAAAGAGGCAAACAAGAACGTAATCACATTACGAATTGATATTATTTGGCCGAAGTACATTACTAAGATGGCAGGTAGAATTGAAAGATAGGTTTGTCGACCAAAAGATGCCAATGAAAGTAACAATCCTGCCGCAAGAATCAGTGTGTTTTTGTCTTTATCTTCTAATACCTTAGAAAGGCGAGCGGTGATCATGAGCAAGGAGACACAACCGGCGAAAAACAGCATAGCTGGTGCTTGGGTAATAGCTAATCCAGAGACGGCCCAAAAATTAGGTGCAGTAATTACCGAATTGCTACGTAAATAAGATTGCGAAATCCCTGATCGATGTGCGGACACCCCCAAAACTATAATTGCCATATACGCAAAAGCGAAACTAATCAAGCGTACACCGGGTGCCTCAAGTTGAGTTAATGGTTTCGCCGTATAGTGGACAATTGTGTGTAAGGGGAATGTAGGGCCAGGATAGTTATTTAGAAATTCTAGAGAAAATCCATGACGTTCAAGTATAGGTACTAAACGAAGGTATGGACGTTCATCCCATACGAGAGTCGTCGGTGCTAAAAATATTATGAGCAAAACAAGCAAAAATCCGCAGGAATAGAGACCTAGGAAAACATTACGATTTAAGTGTTTGGGTAGTTTTTCGACAAGACTACTCTTTGTTGTAGAGTTGATCATTTGATGGTCTTAATTGCTGTCCGACGGAATGAAAACACAGTTCCCTGTGATAATGTTGTCCATCCGCACTTTCACTATCAGGTCATTTGCAAATCATTTTAATCGTAGTGCTTTGAGCATTCCAAAACTATTGAATCCCCCTAGCGACTTTTTCGAGTATGGATTAGCGCTTCGCGCTACTTGCCCCGAGTGACTGGAGTTGGCCGGTTGCTGTCTGACGCGGTGCAGCAATCGACCTCGACTTTCTCGATTCAGCCACCGGCAGCAATGAGTATGAAGCCGCCGGTCGTACCCTGGACGACGAATGACTCCTCCTGGCCGGGTCCTGACTCACGGAGGGCAACGAGTTCTAGCCATCCGAGGCGTATTTACTCCGGCCACTATGGCGCGGACAGCTGCCAGTTGACGTCACATAGTGTCAGCGGCGTTCTCAAATTTCGACTAGAATCCTCACGTTTAGAAATAATTGTTCGGGAGGCGGAGGATTACCAACTGTGGCGCGTGTCGAGGTGTTCTATTCGCTGCAAAGCGATTACTGCTATTTCCTTCTCGATCGCCTGATCGGCCTGTCGAGAAAGGGCACCGAGGTTGTCATTCGTCCTGTGCTGGGTGGGGTTCTGCGCGTACTCGAACGTTACCAAGACCGGGATGAATTGGAGCAACGCTACTTTCAGATCGACACAGCGCGCACAGCAGCCTATCTCGGCTTGCCTTATGCCTATCCCGACCCTTCGCCCATCCAGTTCAAGCCAGGCTCACTTTGGCTGCCTGAGGACAAGCAACCGCTGAATGAAATCTCTACCGACTTTATGTGGGTGCGGTGCGAGCGGAAAAGGGGCTTGAATTTCTCGACAATGCAGGCCGGATGCTTTGGGACGGCTCTACGCCCGGATGGGACAGGGGGGATTACCTTACCCACGCGATGGCCGGCGCCGGGCTGGAACTCGATGGTGTACTGAAAGCCACGCCATGGAACAAAGCAAAAATAATGCTCGATGCGAACGCACAGGCCATGATTAATGCAGGTCATTGGGGTGTACCATTGATGGTCTATCGCGATGAACCGTTCTATGGGCAGGACCGGTTCGACCAGATTCTCTGGCGGATGCGATGTGAGCGGGAGTAGAAGTTCGTCAGTTGTGACTGAATGACAGGTGTGAATATGGAGGAGCCCGTCGTGCTACTTACCTCGACCGTCTGCAGTTGGCCGAGTGCTGAC
>CAMYOI010000343.1 GCA_947259955.1 uncultured Gammaproteobacteria bacterium | reverse complement strand
CGCTGGTTGGCGCTGGTTTGGCCGTGCTGTTTTCATTAACCTGGTGGGATGTCCTTTTTGCCACGTTGTTGAGCCTGGTGGTCTATGGCATGGTCTGGTTTTCCGGGCGTTCCGGTCCGATCTGGGCTGAATGGCTGCCACTTTCGAGTGCCTTCGTGGCGGGCGTACTTGCCGCGGCTGCCCGAATATGGGTCCCTGAACTGAATGTTGTGATGGTGATAGTTGCTGCCATCGCAGTGCTGTTACCGGGTTACACGATCAGCCAGGGCCTGATCGAGTTGGTTGGTAAACATGTAACGTCCGGCTCGGCCAACCTGATGAGCGGGATCGTTTACCTGGTCAAGCAAATTGCCGGTGCATGGCTTGGTGTTGGAATGATGAGCATGCTATTCAGCGTTCCCGCTGCAACGGCTGGCACGCCGATTGATGCCCAGTGGCTATGGTTGTTCATGCCGCCTTTGATACTCGGCTTGTGCGTGATCTTTCAGACCCCCCGCAGAGACTTCCTCGCGGCCTGTTTTGGCTGCGCCATTGCCTATGGTGGCATTCTGCTGGGCAGCGTCATCGCAGGGGGCAATCTTGGCAACCTGATTGGCACCATCATTGCCGTAGTTTTCGCCAACCTGTGGGCCGGAAAAACCGGCAGACCGACTTCCATCGTATTGTTGCCCGCAATTATTCTGCTGGTAAGTGGCAGCATCGGATTCCGTGGGCTGGCATCGATGGCGGCGGGTCAGACGGCGATTGGAGAGCAGCAGTTTCTGCAGATGTTCGTAGTAGCCCTGACGATTGCAGCGGGCTTGCTGGTCGGTAATACCATTAGCCGTCCGAAGAACACACTTTGAACAGACAGCGCCTGTCACGAAACCAGAAATGGCTGGTGCATGGGTCGAGACTCTGCGTTCTTGCCTTAACCGGACTCGGACTGTTTCTTGTAACCCCGGGGGTAAGTGTTGCGCAGCAGAAAATTCCAGCAACGACCACGAGTGATGCACCTGCGGCAAAGTCCGACTGGGCTGGTTCTCACAGCCTCCTCGATTCCAGGACGAGGTTCAGGGTTGGCGGCTTCCTGGAACTTGACCTTGTTTACGACTCGGATGCCATCGGCGCACCCTGTCAGTTCATCACTGCAACCATTCCCACCAGTGGGGGTGGAGGAACCGGCAGCCAAGGAAACGCCTGCATCAATACCAGTCGGCTGACCGTTGAGACGAGAACGCCGACAACAACGGGACAGTTCAAGACATTCATTTCGGGTGACCTGTTTGGTGACGCACTTTCAACTTCGCCGAGTCCTCGTCTGCGCCAGGCCTATGGCGAGTTCCAGGGATCTGTTCTGGGTGGAGACCTGTTGCTTGGTCAAGCATGGGGAACCTATGTTGACCTGGAAGCCTGGCCCGACATCCTCGATTTCGAGGGGCCGGGAAGCGCCATTGCAGTTCGCCAAGATATGATTCGCTGGTCGAGGGGAATTACGGATGGTGTCGATTTACAACTTGCCCTTGAGCAGCCCGGAGAAGGATCCGTACAGGGTGCCACTATGTTGAATAATTTTCCCGACTTGATTGGTACCATGAAATGGTCACTTGCTGCAGGGTACTTGAGAGTAGGTGGTATCCTGCGTGACATCCGTATCAGGGACAACACGGGCCGGGTGGATGATTCGGTCGGATGGGGTGTCTCAGGTTCCGGCAATCTGAAGTTTAATGAGAGCAGTAACTTTGTCTTCGAGGTATCCTATGGAGAAGGCGTCGGTGCTTACTACAACGATGGTCCGCCTAACGGAGTTTTTGACCCCGTCACCTTGAGCTACAAAAACCTACCTCTACTTGGCTATTACCTCGGATTGGAGCATAACTGGAGCAAGACATTGAACTCGACCCTGCTGTATTCGGCTATCAAGGTCGATAATCTTGGGTTGGAACCGGACAATGCTTTCAGCAAGAGCGACTACTCCAGCGTGAATCTGATCTGGCGTCCAGTCCACCGGCTTATGTTTGGTATCGAGTATCTCCATGGCAAGAGGCAAGACAAGAACGGAGCGAAAGGATCGGATAACCGGATTCTTCTCAGCAGTCGCGTCTCGTTTTAAGTGTGAAGAAGACAAGACGCGAAGATTTCGATACGTTCTTCGATGGCGGCGACTATTTCGCACATGTAGAGGCCGGTTGGTTTTCTTCCTGGCAGGATCGTTTCACCGACAACATCCACTTGACGGCCTGGCATGCGGACCAGCGCGAAGCCGCCCAGGTTCCGGACGGATGGGGCGCGGCATTCTCCTTCAGCCGGAAGTTCAACGACCGGTGGCTACCGTTTCTCAGGGTGGGATACTCCGAAGACGGGGGTGCGCTCCTGGAGCGTTCGGTCAGCACTGGCATCGGCTATTTCAGCGGTACGCGAAGCGATGTGTTGGGGATCGGGCTCAACTGGGGACGCCCGTCCAGCGAGACATTCGGCCCGGACCTGGACGATCAGCTCACCGCCGAGATTTTTTACCGTCTACAGCTATTCCAGCATATGACCGTCACCCCCGACTACACATTTCCTATTGATTTCCCCCTCATCTTTGGGGATTCGCATAACCCGCAACGGACTTATACTGCGTGCAAAAAGGGCTATCCCAAGGTATCGAAGTCAAAGACCAGATGACAAGCTCCAACGATTCTACTTTCTTAGAATTTGGTGGTCCCGCGACCTATCGAGTCGCTGTACGCGGCAAATTGGATTCCGACTGGAGCGACCGGCTGGCCGGTATGGCGATCACTAACACGACCGGAGAAAGCGGTGAAGCCGATACTGTCCTGTTCGGCCAGATTCGCGACCAAGCCGAGTTGAGCGGCGTACTCGAGGCCTTGTACGACCTGCACTTGTCGATCCTCCGGGTCGAGATAGTAGAAGATCACGGATGATCGTATGAGGGCAATTTTATCTGATGCAGCGAAGGTAGGAACTGCAACTCAGCGAGCAATAATCTGGAACAACCGCGATGAGAACGTTGTGATCTGGCCCGGCAGTAAGAGTTGGGAGGTCGGTTTCGCCGGCGGCAGCCACGAGTTCCTCAATGGCGGGGTTAGCCTGATCAACTCGCGTGTTCGCTTCCACTTCTATGCCA
Source organism: uncultured Gammaproteobacteria bacterium (assembly GCA_947259955.1). Lineage (GTDB taxonomy): Bacteria > Pseudomonadota > Gammaproteobacteria > Arenicellales > JAANXG01 > JAHEKE01. The sequence goes on along the minus strand of CAMYOI010000343.1, from coordinate 1,610 downwards.
CCGGCATCACCCCGGTGATGGTCAAGCCACCGGTCGGTGCAGGATCGCAGTACGTAATTGGCCTGCGTGACTCCGAGGGAGCTGCACTGGATGGCAGCAAGACCTATCGGATACATGTACCGCCCAATGTTCCTGCCAAACGTTTCTGGGATATCACAGTTTATGACAACCAGCCCCGTTCGCTGTTGCAGACAGACAATCCTTACCCCGGTGTTACAAGTAGTGCCCCGGATACTGTGAAGAATGCCGATGGCTCCTACGATGTTTACATCGGTCCTAAAAAACCTGATGGAAAGGCGAACTGGATTCAGACCGTTCCCGGCAAGGGCTGGAATATGTTGTGGCGCGTCTACGGTCCTACACAGGTCTGGTACGACAAGAAATGGCGTCCGAGTGAGATCGAGCTAGTCGACTAGCAGGCGTCACCAACCCAAAGAGAGATATCGCAAATGAATACAACCTCATTCAGAAACCTGGCCGTAGCCGCTTTGATGGTATTCGGCTTGGCCGCAGAAATGGCCGTGGCGGAGGAGCAGAGCCAGGCCGATCTGGCGAAGGCGGCGCAGAACCCGATCGCCAACATGATCAGTCTGCCACTGCAGAACAACACTAATTTCGATTTCGGCCCGCGGGAAAAGACCCAGAACATCCTCAACATCCAGCCGGTGTGGCCGTTATCCGTGGGCGATAACTGGAACCTGATCACGCGCACCATCTTCCCGGTAACCTCACAACCCGCCCTGTTGCCCGGCCAGGACCGCGAAAACGGACTGGGGGATATATCGTTCACGGGGTTCTTCTCCCCAATGGATTCCGGCAAGTGGACCTGGGGCGTCGGGCCGGTGGTGCTGCTTCCGACCGCCACCGATGAGCGGTTGGGTTCAGATAAATGGGGTCTGGGGCCTTCTTTGGTGGCCCTTACCATGCCTGGAAATTGGGTCGTCGGCGGGTTGATAAGCAATATTTGGTCGGTGGGCGGTTCGGGAGAGCAAGACGTCAACGCGTTCACCTTTCAATATTTCATCAATTACAACATCCCCGACAGCGGCGGCTGGTATCTCAGCTCGGCACCCATTAACAGTGCCAACTGGGAGGCCGACAGCGGTAACAAGTGGACTGTCCCCATTGGTGGCGGGGCCGGCCGTGTGTTCAAGATCGGCAAGCAGCCGGTCAACATGCAGGCGCAGGCGTTCTACAACGTCGAAAAGCCAGAGTTCGGGGCCGACTGGCAGCTGCGCCTGCAGCTGCAGTTTTTGTTTCCCAAATAATCGGTACGTTCACTACAGATTACCCAAGAGATGAATGTACATGAAACGTCGACAGTGCTTGGCAACGACAAATGATGTTGAGCTTGGTCAAGTAATCAGCACATCGATCCTGGTGTTGAGGTGCGGCCTGCTCCCACCAAATCTAACCAATCAAAAACGAGAAAGCAGCATATGAAAACGAAGCTATTAATACAACTTGCCATTACCAGTTTAATGGCAGCCAGTCTGCTTGCCCCAGCTTATGCTGAGCAGGCAAAGAGTCTATTCGAGCAAGTCGGAACTGAAGCCAAGCAGGGCTGGAAGGACTTCAAGCCAGCGCCGGATACTATCAAAACCCAGTTC
>CAMYOI010000342.1 GCA_947259955.1 uncultured Gammaproteobacteria bacterium | reverse complement strand
GTTGGCATCGAGGTAGACCTGCGTTGTCTCGACTGATTCGTGACCGAGCCACAGTGCGATCACCGAGCAGTCGACGCCTGCTTGCAGCAGATCCATTGCTGTCGTGTGACGACTATGTCGTGCAAGACATAGCCGCCACTATCTACCCTTCCTGACTATGTCTTGTTGAGACGCGCCAAACTAGTTTTTCCAGCAAATGCGCGAATAAATTGCGACATAGTCTGGACTCCTTCCATCAATCCTTCGTAGGGAGAGGAGTCCACACATGAAGTGTGTTATCAATAACCAAGTGGTTCTGTCGCAAACACCAGAGGGTCCTTTTGCAGCATATCTCGGCTTATTTGCAGGATACCTCAGTGCCCGGGGATATGCTCTGAGTTCGATTCATCGGCAAGTTCTTCTCGCGGCGTGCTTCAGTCGATGGCTTAAACAACAAGGTGTTGAACTACACCGCATTACCTCCGATCATCCGCCGCGGTATTTACGGTATCGCGCTCGGCAGGTAAAGCCTTGCCTCGGTGATACTGCTGCGCTCAGGCACCTCATTGACTTTCTGCGCGGTGAGGACGTGATTCCTGCCGAAAAGGTATCGGTGTCTCGACTAACAGCGGTCGAGCGCTATCCGCAGGCCTACGAGCAACACCTGCGCGAGGCACGAGCCTTAGCCGAAGCAACGATTCTCAACTACGTACCGTTCATCCTCAGCTTTCTTCAAGGATGTTTTGGAGACGGGCCGGTTGCCCTCTCACGCCTGTGTGCCCGCGATGTCGTGATGTTTGTTCAACGCCAAGCACGGCGTTTGCATCCGAAGCGCGCGAAGCTCATGACCAGTGCGTTGCGCTCTTTCCTGACGTACGCCCGTTATCGTGGTGAGATAACGCTGGATCTGGCCGCCGCTGTTCCGGTTGTGGCCAACTGGTCGATGCCATCGATCCCGCGTGCGATTTCGGTCGACCACGTTCATCAGCTATTGACCAGCATCGATCGGCGAACTGCCATGGGTCTTCGCGACTATGCGATTTTGCTGCTGCTTGCACGACTGGGATTGCGTGCGGGCGAAGTGGCATTTCTCGAACTTAATGACATCGACTGGAACACCGGGGCATTGAGCGTACGCGGCAAGAGCGGCCTGCGCAACGATATGCCCTTGCCCCACGAGGTTGGCAAAGCGATCGCAGCATATCTACGAAATGGGCGGCCCTCCAGCAACAGCCGGCGCATATTTTTACGCGCCAAGGCCCCCATTCGCGGCTTTCGAGGCGCCAGTGGCGTTGGATCAATCGTTCGTCATTCACTCAAGCGTGCCGGAATCAATGCGCCTACTTACGGCGCACACCAATTTCGCCATGGATTAGCCACCGAGATGTTGCGGCAAGGCGCCTCGCTCGGTGAGATTGGCGACGTATTAGGTCATCGCCATCCGCAGACTACGAAGATCTATACCAAGGTCGATCTCGAGGCATTGCGTACACTGGCTCTACCGTGGCCGGGAGGTGAGCGATGAACACGCTTCGACAAGCCGTTCATGAGTATCTGAGCATGCGGCGTAGTCTGGGATTCAAATTGCAGAAAGCCGGCAAAGCATTGCTCGATTTCGTTGAGTTCATGGAGCAGCACCACGCGCCCTACATCACCCAGGTGTTGGCACTTGCCTGGGCACGACAGCCAGCGAACGTTCAACCGGCGCATTGGGCACAGCGGCTGAGCTTCGTGCGCGGATTTGCCCGTTATCGCAGTTCGAGCGATCCACGCACGCAGATTCCGTCACCCGGTCTGTTGCCCTTCCAACCAAAGCGGGCACGACCGTATCTGTACTCGGATGAACAGATCAAATGCTTACTGCGCGCCGCACTCGATATGCCACACCGCTATGAACGCGGCGCACTACTGCCCTGGGTCTACTCTTGCCTGTTCGGGCTGCTGAGCGTCTCGGGCCTGCGTCTCGGCGAAGCGCGCAACCTCGAGCTTCAAGATGTCGATCTTGAGACTGCGGTATTGACGGTCCGCAGCGCCAAGTTCGGTAAGACTCGCCTGGTACCATTGCACACTACGACCTGCAAGGTGCTCGCAGACTACATAGCCAGACGCCAGCGCCATTGGGCGGGTCGGCCGGTGTCCTCCTACTTGTTTGTCTCCAGCTGGGGAAATCGGCTGGACAGTGCACAAATCCATCGCGCCTTCTATGTGCTGTCCCGGCAGATCGGACTGCGCGGTGCCTCCGACAGTCATGGACCACGCCTGCATGATTTGAGACACCGATTTGCAACGAACACCCTAGTGAACTGGTATCGCTCTGATCAGGATCCCGAGCGTCTCCTGCCCGTCTTGTCCGCGTACCTCGGCCATGTGCACGTTGCCGATACACAATTATCGTAAGCTTACGATAAGTAGGTCTCGTTAACGTGTACGTGTCCCAGGTAAGTGGCAAGCTTGGGTAGCTCGCGCTCAACGTCAACCCCAGCCCGATACCACTCAATTAATGTACGCGCCGCAAATCGGTGCCGCATGTCATGAATCCGAGGGCCACGCCCGTGACCCTTCGCGGTGGCGCGCAGGCCGATCTGTTGAGAGATTTTGGCGAAGGTATATCGCGCGCTCCATTCGGTGATTCGAGTGCCGCGCTCGGAGACGAAAAACGCCGGCGTTGCCGGTCTGGGAAACACACGAGCTTTTAGTTCGTCGTAGTGCTTGAGCACATCACGGGTCGAGCTATGTATCGGCACAAACCGCGACTTGCCGAACTTCGAACGTCGTATGCTGAGGATTGCATGCTCAAGGTCCACATCCTCGCGATTGAGCATGAGAGCTTCGTTCACTCGCATGCCGGTCACTGAAAGAAGTCCGAACAGCGTCGAAAAGCTGTTCGCTCTCAGACCTTTGCAGGAAGGTAGCTCTGAGGCCGCAGCAATGAGCCTTTTAATCTCATCATCGCAGTAAATGTAAGGCGGTTTGCGATAGTAGCGATAAGGCATGAGGTCCACGGGCGGGACCTCCGTGCGCGGATCTATGGCACTGCAGAAACTGGCAAAGCGACGCACCATGCCCAGACGTCCTGCCCAAGTTGCCAGCTGCGCGTCGCGCGGCCGTTTCGCCCAGCAAACAGCCAACGCCGTTGTTATGTACGTCGAGTTATTGGCTTCTACAAACGCGACAAAGTTGCGCAGCAGCCGAGCGGGTAAGCGCAGAGCAAATCCAAGCTTCCGCCTAACCGCGATGTACTCCTCCAATGTTTGGCGTAACGTGCTCATCGTACACCTCCGACGTTCGGCCACGGCATCGCAAGTGATCGCAGACCTGGAAAGTCGACTTTGGCGTATATCTCCGTGGTATTCGGTGACCGATGCCGAAGCACCTCGCCAATCTCAGCCATGGATGCGCCTTGTTGGAGCATCCCCGTAGCCAGGGTGTGGCGGAGTAAGTGGGCGCCCTTGGCAGGCGGGTGGAGACCAGCGCGCTCCAGGGCACGCCGAACGATCGTTGAGACAGTCGACGGCCCCGCGAAGCCAGTATGGGGCGCCTTCATGCGAACGAATACCCGGCGCGTCAAGCTCCTGGGGCGATCCGTACGCAAATAAGCGGCCAGAGCTTCTCCGGGTTCGGTGAGTAACGGTAGCCGGTCGTGGAAGAGACCTTTGCCACGAACCAGCATCTCGCCGACACGCCAATCGACGTCATCGATTTCGAGTGCGACGACCTCACCGGCACGTAATCCAAGGCGGGCAAGTAGAAGGAGTACCGCGTAGTCACGTCTCCCAGTCGATGTACTGCGATCACAAGCATCCAGCAGACGTTGAATCTCCTCCTCGCTAAGGTATGTGGGAACAGACGATAACCTCCAGTCCGCCACGGTGGGTACACAAGCAGCCAGGTCAACCTGGATCTTCGCTTCGCGGAAAAGGAATCGAAAGAAAGACCGCAGTGCCGTCACCATGAGCTGAGCTCTTTTTACACTTTGGGAATGAACATGGGCGAGGATGTAAGTTGAGATGTCCGATGCCTTCAGTGCCGCAAGATCCAGTTGCCCATCGCCGTACTTATGGATCAGAAAGCAATGAACAATAGGTCGGTAGTTCAATACCGTCGCTGTTGTGAGGCCACGCTCCACCCTAAGATGGCTCTCGTAATGGCGCTCGAGTTCAGCCAGCGGCGAGGTGTCACAAACCGGCTCAGGACAAGGGATGGTCCCCTGATTCCGCAGGTGAACAAGAAACTGTAGAGTAGTCATCCCTTGACCTCTGCGCAGCCTTCCCCGGCGCCGCAGCTCCTTCAGGAACGTATCACTAATGCGCTCGTCGAGCTGCGCAACCGTGACTTTTCCCTCCTGCAGCCACCACCCAAATTGGATGATCCATAGAAGCTTCGATCGCACTGTCGACACCGCATAGGAATCGTCGGCCAGTGATACCGCAAACGAATCGAGGTGCACCGCCAGTGGGTTGCTTTGTAAACTCTCGATGAAACTGTGTTGCTTGAACAACTTTTCTAGCATGGTTCTTCTCCGTCCCGGCGTAATTGCCAAGACGGAGACATAACCGGATTATGCCGCCTTTAAAATCCCGGTGACGGGTCTTGGTAGGCGTAAATACACAAGATGTTGGAAACGACTGCTGATGACTCGGCATAATCCGGGAGTCGGCATGATGACGAAAGTCGTGCAACCGCGGCCCCTTGCTGGCGCCCACCGCGCGCAGGCCCGTGTGCCTCGACAGCGCGTAGAAGGTTCGATGAACGTGGCCGATG
>CAMYOI010000341.1 GCA_947259955.1 uncultured Gammaproteobacteria bacterium | reverse complement strand
GGTTCCGCACAGTACTGAACAATACGAAAACAATCGGGCTGAGGTATCCCATGAACCTACTCGTCAACGCGAACGGCAAATGCGTCGGTTTAATGCAATGAAGCAATCCCAACGATTCCTATCTGTACATGGTGTGGTAAATAATCTGTTTCGGCTTGGACGTCACTTGCTACGGGCATGCCACTACCGAATGTTTCGAACCAAGGCGCTCAGCGAGTGGCAATGGGTGACGTGCGCCGGCTCTACATGAAAAGATATTCGAATCGCGTATCCGCTTGATCGTTCCCCAATAACTTGATAGAACCCTCATCGAACAGTGGTTGTACGCCTTGTGTAGTACGTATAACGTCGTATAATAATCAAATGATCAAATCCTGGGCGAATTCCGCCTCGCGGAGATCTTTCGAGCAAAGCAAGGGTTCACGGTTTCGTGGTCTTGACGCTGAGGCTGCTCAGGATTTGTTGGCCGCACTGGATGCGGCGACGTCCTTGAAAGACCTGAGTCCTTTACAGAGTGTTGGGTTGCACAAACTCAAGGGGGACCGAAAGGGACAATGGGCCATGACGGTAAATGGGCCCTGGCGAATCTGTTTCCGATTCAGGCAAGGAGACGCTCATGACGTGGAAATTGTTGACTATCACAAAGGGTAATCAATTATGCTGGTTGTACATCCTGGCCGTATCTTGAAGCGCGAACTGGCGGCGCGCGACTTGTCCGCTAACAAGTTGGCGTTGGCGCTCCGTGTGCCATCGGGACGGATCACCTCTATTTTGAATGGCAACCGCGCCATCACGCCCGAGACAGCGTTACGTCTGTCTCGCTATTTTGGCAACAGCGCGCAGTTTTGGATGAATCTGCAGACGCGCTATGACCTCACGATTGCCGAACAAGAGATGGGGCAAAAGATCGCAAACGAAGTCGAACACGCGGCGTAACGAATCCGCTTCGCCCTTTAGCTCTCCCACGAAGCCTTTACCGATACCGGTCCAGTAAGAATATCGAGCGATAGGTGCTTGGACCCTGGTGAAACGCTTGCGTCGATATTACGTGCATCAACAGTCGATTGTTTGATGCTCGAGTCGCATTTCTCATTTTAATTCTCCCCAGCCGGGCACGACTTTGGCAAACTCATTCTGAAATGCAGGGCGATTGATGTTGTCCCTTTTGACCTTGCCGGCAAAGCTGAGCCAGCGTTGCTTGTCCTTCATTACTACGACTAGCAGACGTCTGACCTTGGCCATCACCTTTGCCCTTCGTGCGTATTCCTTTCGCACGGCATTGGTCCGCAGATTGCCCAGCCCTGAGAGGTAATACTCAAGAACCTCTTCCGGAAATCGCTGTTCGAGCCTTTTCGCAGTCTGGATCTCGTAGTCGCCGTCCCAGGCGATAGATGGATAGCCTTTCTCGGCGAGAACGATTGCCGCTTTATCGTACTCTCGTCGGTGCATGCGGATCCGCAATTGTTCCGATGGCCAGGCATCTTTCAACCGTGCAAGGATCTTTGGCTCATAGACTTTCCATTCTGTTTTGGTGCAGAGTTTATGAAAGGCCTTGTATTGATCGCATGTCAGGTGATCGACGGTTTGTGCAAACTGCAGTTCCAGATAACTTTCGCGGTTACCGGAGTCCTTGGCCCGCTGGGCGAGGAACTTTCGCAATTCATCCATGCGCCCCTCACCTCTTTTCAGTCCCTGCTCGGCAATCTGAACGGCTTTTTTCTTTTCGCCTGCCTTCCAGTAAAAACTGGCCAAATCGTAGTAGTCAGCACCATAAACCATGCGCCGTTTACGCAGATCCAGATATTTGTCCCGATCACCAAGCCGGCGGTAGATGCGGCGGGCATGCTCGATTCTCCAGTCGCCTGCCATGGCCTCGAACGCCACGGCCAGAGAGCGCAGATCATTATCGTCATAGCAGGTGGCATAAGCCAGGTCGTAGAGCGGGTCATCCAGGCCTGCGTTGCCGCTCTCGATATAGGGCAGGACCTCGTCCAGAAGCTGACGTCGGTAGCCGGCATCGATCTTTTTTTGGGACAGGCTTTGTTCGATCTGGTAAAGCAGGCCGGCGACGTCATCCACCACGTCATAGTCACCGCCGCCGTACTCATCCAGTTCACTCAGATTCGGTTCCAACTCGGACCAGAGCGCCAGCAGGATCTCGCCTTCTGATTGATTCTTCCGTTTGTTTGATAGTGGAATACGTTCTCCCAGGTAGTCGAAGCATTCCCTGCGGACATCGGGACGCGTGGCGGCCAATCGGATCAGCAGATCAGCAAGGATCTTGGACGATGCGGCCGCCAGTAATTCCGCCAGTGCGTCATCCTGCGTCCGTTTTCTCGCCATGGGTCGTTACTCCGAAAGCTGAAATTGAACGGTCTCAGCCAACAGCGGCAGGGCCCTCACCCGATACCGGTGACAAAAACGCTCTTCGGTAACAGGCTCCACCTCGGCCAATCCTAAAAAGCCGACAAAATGCACCAGGGTGCGCCAGGTGTAGCAATTGCGAAATATCTTTTCCGGCTCGCTATAGGGCTCCGGGGGAACCTCGTTTAGCACCATGGGGAAGGCACGCAAAAAGCTGTTTTCATAGAACTCATGCGGCAGCCTGGCATCGCCATGCCGTGTCAACAGGTAGAGGGTGAACAGAAAGGCTTGCTGGATGAAGCGGATTTCGGGGTAGCGATCCCAATAGCCCCAGTTAAACTGTTCGACATAGGTTCGGAAAAGCCGCGGGTAGACGCCGGCCAGACCATCGCCGGCCAGTAATGTGCGGCAATCCCGGCTGAGAATGAACCGACCCTTGTATTTTCGGATCATACCAGCCAGTTCCGCGACCAGGCGGGTAACGTGCAAGTCCAGGAAATCATCCTCCCGATTGATGCCGCCAAATCGCGTATTTTCGCGATACTTTTGTTCGCCCCAGTAAGCCAGGGCAGCTTCGCGGACGAACTTCTGTGGCAGGTTACCCTTGGCGGTGGGTTTCAACCCCTGCGCGCCGATGGCCCCGGTCAGCAACTCGAAGAGGGTCAGTATCGGTGCTGTCGGAGTATTGTCGAGTACTTCGGCGAAGCGAGCCAGCTGTGGCGATGTGAACGGGAAGTTCAGAAGGTAATGCATCTGTTCGGGCGACAAACCGTGAAACTCGTCCAGGGCTTTCTGATTCTGCTGTTGCGCATGCTGCTCGACGAAGGCCTGGACTTCTTCCAACGAGTTGAAACGCTGGTTCCCCAGCACCCGGCGCAGGGTTTCGGATGTCTCTACAGCCCCTCGGACGGAGGTAACCTGTTCATCCTTTCCAAGGCAACAATGCTTGTGTTTCTTCCCACTGCCGCAGGGGCAGGGATCGTTGCGTCCGACAGTTGGTGTTCTCATAACATCTCCGGCGTTCGATTTGCTCAGCAACTGAAGATTTCGGGCAGGATCTCTAAACGTGGAAGAGGTTTTGAAGCCAGGCATGAATGCGCTATTTCAACACTGGGTATGGAGAATCTCTCCAACGAGTGTGAACCCCCGGGAAGCCCACTGACAAAGTTACCGGATACCAAACCAGTCATCCGGTACAAATTGTTCATCGACCGCGTACTGTAACGATGGATTTCTGGATATCTGACCGCTTCATGCCGGCTTTACGGGCCTGTTGCCAGGCGTCTCGGATCAGCGCATCGAACTCATCCAGAGAAGGCGGACTTATCGCTTTCAGTATGACAGCATCCTTCCCCGCAACGACGACAAATTGGGAACCGGCTTTAAGCCCGAGGCGCCTACGAATATCCTCGGGAATAACAACCTGACCTTTTGACGACATCTTTGTTGTAGCAAGCTCTGTCTTAATCACATACTTGTTCGTTTATCTTACGCGTAAGATCATGAAAGCGGAACCGGACAAAAGTCAACATATGGTTGAGCACATGACACATGAGATGACAGTCAAACAAGGACATGGCGTTGTAGGCTACGCCCCGCGGTACACTCACGGTACACCGCTCAGTTTTCACAACTTGCGCCAACCAACGTTAACCTGTTGAATCAACACAATTTCCACTCGTTGTACCGAACATACCCTGTTCCAGCATAATCAATGCGTTATGGATCCTACTGGCCCTGAAAATCCCCGTGTCGGCAGTTCGATTCTGTCCCTGGCCACTACTGGCCCTGAAAATCCCCGTGTCGGCAGTTCGATTCTGTCCCTGGCCACTATAAAATCAAACACTTACGTCACCTTACCAAAATCTTAGACTCTTTTTAGACTCACCTTTGACGCTTCTCTCGGGTGTTCAAACTCCCCACTTGTGCCAATCTTTTTTCTGCAGTCGGTTTCGCACAAAGCCGCACGCGTTCGCTTTTCCTTTCCGCTCGAGACTCTCTGCAAACACTCCCAACTTGTCGAGTTGATAGAAAGATGTTCGAGTCCTTGATCCATTTCGACAGGTGCCGATCCAGACTGTAAGTAGACTCACCTGTGTGTTCTGCCCCGTGCGTGTTGTCGCTCGAGAGCCTAGGCCACGACAACAGTATTTTAAACTGTCGATAGTTTCGCGACGATCTGTTCCGGCGTAAATATCTTTCTTGGCATGTCCCCTCTCACAATCTGGACCAAATATCGCCAGTCAGGACAATTCATCCCACACTGCCTCGCTTTCGATGACCTCTATAAATCGAAATATGGAAAACCCATCGGGGTACAGCGTTTGCGGTTTGTTGGGTATTGTTATGTCATCGCGGCTTCTCTCTTTCCAGGTGGCATCGAATAGTCCTTTAGGGTCATTTAGTAAGTGCCGATCGTCACGCAGCGCGATCAGCACCTCCTCAAGCGACACCTTGAGGAATCCATCAAATCGCTCATGATCGTGCTCGATTGAAGTGTCAACAATCCAACCCCGGATGGCCGACGGTTTTTCCCCTTGCTCGATGTCGAGCGCCGTTGCCAAGTCCGCATTGTTGGACAATGCGTTCTCAACCGCTTGGACCTTTCGACGAAGCTGCAAGCCCGCTTTGCGCAACGTCGTCGTACCGTGCAGCCAGGCGTCTTTGCCCGAGCGACGCAGGAAGGTGGACTTGATCTCCAGAACGAGGATCTGTCCATCTTGCGCACAGATGAGGTCAATCTCCCCGGGGTCGTCCTCCGTAGTGCGGTCTGGCTCGTAATTTAATAGCACATGAATGCCCTTTTCCTCGAAGCGCTTGGCCAATATTTCCTCGATGCGCCGGGTCTCGTCATTGGCGGGTCGAGGCCCGCCTGCCCCTTGCGTATTCGGGTCGCCAACGAAGCCCAGTCGCTGGTCCAAAAATCAAGAATTGCCTCCGCTGCTTTCGGGCTCCCCTTTGGCGTTTCTTCACTCACGGTCCATCCTGTGATGTTGGCGATCTTTGTCGCACGGTCCGACCAGGTCAGTGGGAAGCGGTTCTGCGAGCCGGCTTCAACCAATCCGCCAAAAGCTAGTCGTCCTAGAGCCATTCGAGAGTTGCCCATCTCCTGAAGGTACTTGAGATAAGGTTTCATGAAGGCTTCAGTGAAGAACACGGTCATCAGTTCTAATGACAAGAGCCCCTGGAACAGATCGAAACGTGAACCAGAGTCGGTAGTCACCGACTCCGCGAGCCCATACACGTCGGTCAACTGCAGCTGTGTTCGGATCGCCTTAATGCAGGCAAACTGGTTTCCCTCTTGATTCTCCGGCCGACCGATAATGTTTTTGGCCATACCGGATTCTGCAAACGCGTCCACCGCCCGATAGAACTAGTAGTTATGCAGCCTTGCGAGTTTTTCACCGTTGCGCTCCCATGCGGCCCGTGCGGCCAGGTCCCGCTCGACGATATCCAACCGTTCGCCCCGCAGGACGTAGGTAATGCTGTCATCGTAGGAAAACGCATCGGCAGATCGAGAAATGAAGCTGTTCAACTCTATCTGCGCTGCTAACAGCCGCCCGAATGCTTCGTACAGATCCTCCCGTGGACTCGGTCCATCATTCGATGGGAACAGGAAAGGCGATAAATGTATCGCCAAAGATTTTCCGATGCCGCTCTCAGTCAGACGGAACACACTGTCATCAACTGTGCTTATTTTCCAAATTAGGAGATCGTTGATGGCATCCCACACGACATCGGTATGGGTGTCTGGGTCTACCGGCTGACCAACCATTAACAGATCTCGCGGTACCAAATGTTCGAACGCGTACAGGCTCGCGTAGACCAACAATTCCAGCGGGGTCAGATCGGCCAGCGGCTGTTTGAGTGTCTCTACTTCAGTCAGTCGTTCGTGGTAGGCCTTGTCAAACACATCGAGACCGCGCACAAACTCGTGGAACTCATTCGGAGCGATGACCGCGAGGCGATTGACTTCCAGGCGCCGAGGCGAATCCGACCTCAGCACCAGTCCCGAATAACACACAGCACGCCGTACAGCGTCTGGTGCGATCGCAGCAATATGCTCGAGTAGCGCCACATTGCTAATCCGCTCGTGGCCCAGGTATCGAGCTAGCGCAAGCACCAAAGGTTGTGTATTCCGCGCTTCAGTAGGCAGGGAATTGAGAAACGCAGAGGACCAGAACGCGGCATCGCGCTCAGATCTAGTGATCTTGTGCTTGCCTCGCCGGTGTGGTTTCCCATCCAGATAAGCCTCCGCCACCCCGACAGCTGCCTCTGATGCGCTCTGCTCGGCCTGCATATTGCGGGTAAACAGGGACGAGTAGTCGCTCAACTGCAGCCCCCTAGTCAACTTAACGCCCCTGCTCATTGAAAAGATTGTTGAATATTTTCGTGCACTTGTTCATAAAAGCCAAAGCCGCCCCAATACACATGGGTTGACGTGACAGTATTTCTACCGTCACAAGGTTCAAGTCATGCTGCATACTCTGTTTCTCTGACCGACGATGGGGATTGTAATCTGTTGTAGAGTTGCCGAGTCGGTAGAATCTGGCACATCAAGCAATGTTAATTAATCGAGAACTGGATTAGGATTTGAAAGCAAAGTGATGAGTAAGGCCATTGGTGTAATCCGAATATCACGGTGGAGAAATTGAGCACGCTCTACCTCGTGTCGTGTGTATCTCGCAAAGTAGACCGGCCCTCGACGGCAAAAGGCCTCTATACATCAGACTGGTGGGTCAAAGCACGGGATTATGTCACGCGCACTGGCGATGCGTGGTTTATTCTCTCTGCGGAGCACGGCCTGCTTGATCCTGATTCTGTCATCTCACCATACGAACGGACTCTCAACAATATGAAGATTGGCGAGCGGAGGGCATGGGCATCCAAGGTACTCAATCAATTGCGGCCAAAGCTGACAGGAGTTGAGCGTGTGGTTTTTTTGGCTGGCAAGCGATATCGAGAGTTTCTGTTTGATGCAATTCAAGCGTGCGGCGTATCGGTGTGCGTGTCCCTTGAAGGAATGCGTATCGGGGAACAACTGCAGTGGTTCAAACGAGAATTGGAGGAATGAGCCAACTCAACGACGTAATTGCGTTCTATCGGTTCCTGGAGGTACTGGAACACCGTTCTGGAGGAAGACGGAAGCTTCGAGACTGCGATGGGCGACAGAGTTGGCCCTGTCGTGGGGTCTATTTTTTCTTTGAATCCGGTGAACAACGTTCAACGCCTATTGACACCTACATCTGGGTAGACGGCATTTAGAGTGGTCTGAGAGCGGAGCAAGCGAAACTCTGTGCGCTGGTCATCATTGGTGTCAATGAGCGGGGTGAGAAGCATTTTCTGGCGATAGAAGACGGTGTCCGGGAATCCACACAGAGCTGGCGTGAAGTATTGCTGAAATTGAAATCACGGGGTATGAGTTGTCCGGAACTGGCCGTTGGCGATGGTGCCCTGGGGTTTTGGGCTGCCCAGGAGGAGATTTATCCGGACACCCGTCAGCAGCGCTGCTGGATGCATAAGACCGGCAATGTGCTCAATGCCCTGCCGAAGTCGGTACAGCCCAAGGCCAAACGGGCACTGCATGATATCTGGCAGGCGGATACCCGGGACAATGCACAGAAAGCCTTCGATCTGTTTATCACAACCTATGAGCCCAAATATCCGAAAGCCACGCTGTGCCTTGAAAAGGATCGTGAAGAATTACTGGCGTTCTATGACTTTCCGGCACAGCATTGGCAAAGCCTGAGAACGACCAATCCGATTGAATCCACGTTTGGCACTATTCGTCACCGCACCAAACGTTCCAAAGGCTGTTTAACCAGAGATGGCATGCTGCATATGATGTTCAAAATCAGTCAGTGTGCTGAAACAAAATGGCGCAAGTTACGTGGATTCAACTACCTGGCCAAGGTAATACAAGGTGTACCGTATAAAGACGGTATGGAATCAACTGAAAACGACCAGATCGCCGCTTGAACTTTTCCCAATACACCAGATTTGACCATAACTCCTGCGCTCCTCGAACGTACCTTGCCTTGCACTGACGAACTATCCGCAATGTTGAGACGGATTCCAGTAAAAGAACGGCATAGCGGTTATCTTCCATCCATAATTTGGGTATATTTACTGTAAGTTACGTTGTTTACAGAGCAATGAAAAAGGAGATTAGATAATGATTCGATCAATCAATGTTATCTTGCTTAGTCTATTTTTGTTTGCCAATTTCGCTCACGCTAAGGAATCCTATAACAAAACTCACTGCTGTCCCGTTAACTTTCACAGCAAAGCCATTTGATTTATGGCTGGTTGATTCTCGCGAAGAGGATTACCTCGTAGCAAGGCCATCAGGTCCCGTTTCTCAAATAGGTTAATCTGCAATAGCCGTAAGATTTGCTGCATGCTTTTGTTCAGTTTCGACTGGAACTTGATAAATGCCAAGAGCAGGTAAACGCACAGCGCAATCCAGATCTGAGTCATGACTGCGTTCTTACTGGTGCCGATGAAAGATTTGATCTTTAGATTCTGCTTGATCCATTTGAAAAACAATTCAACTTGCCACCTAGCCTTGTAGATATCGGCAATGGTCTTGGCGGCCAATTTGAAATTGTTGGTCAGAAAAACGTAGCGCTTTCCAGTCTCTGAATCTCGGTAACCGATACGGCGCAGTCGGATAGGGCATTTCTTAGCTGTCTGGACACCGGTGAATTCGATGGTTTGATCACTGGTTACTCCCTTCTGCGCCAGTACCGGACGGCGCTGTACCACACGGGTTTTGGCATTGGACTTCAAGCGAGTGACAAAGAATATGCCTTTATCTGTCAATTGGTTATACCAACCATAGTCGTTATAACCCCGATCCATAGCCACAATACTGCCTTTCGGAAATTTCAGTAAACGGCCGATGGTCACATCATGAGCCTTACCTTCCGTAACCGTGACAAACTCAGGAAGATAACCAGAATGATTCAACCCGACATGAAGTTTGATAGCTCCCTTGGTGGTTCGGAAATCCGCCCAGGGAAAAGCAGATAAGCATAGATCGATGGTAGAGGCATCCAGCGAATACAACGGATTCTTGAAGCGAAAATCATGCTCAGGCACCTTCCCCTGGCAACGACTCAACAGCTTGCCAAACAAAGCCTCATACAACGCATAGGGCTTGTCTTCGTTGATACGAGACAGATTGGATCGAGAGAGCTTTGCACTGCCAAGATGATACAGACGATGGGCCTGTGAAGAGATATTTTCCACAATGTCGCGCAAACTATCTCGACCAGCTAATTGCGCCATGGCCATCGTCACAAACTGGGACCACCGCGAGGCAGTGCGGAAAGAACGACCGCAATGGTGCCGGTTGGCCAGCCCCTCGAATTCATGTCTCGGTATAAGATTTAGTATTTGCGACAAGATCGTATTACAATGAGCCACGGCCTGATTCTCCTCTTTGATTCAACAAGTTATGCACAAACTAATTGTATCAATTACGGCTGAATCAGGCTTTTTTATTTACCCCTTAACGGGACAGCAGTGAGTATTTATATATCTTTTTAATCCGGATCACGGCTGTTGCACCTGTGCCGGTGTGCAAGTTCGAGCGAATGTTCGCGAACATTCTGAATGATGAAC
>CAMYOI010000340.1 GCA_947259955.1 uncultured Gammaproteobacteria bacterium | reverse complement strand
TTCATACGGTCACCAACGAAATACTGACGTCCTCCGAGTTCAACAACACCCACCGCCGGATCTCACACCTTTTCACCATGTACGGCTTCATAATTTTCGTCGTCATGAGTGCGGTGCTGATCTTCTCCTATCCGACCCCGGACGTGACAGCCCCTGCCTTGGTCACTTTGCTTTGGCATCTCGGAGCTGCGATGCTGTGCTTCGGAGGCTACTGGTTCTGGTTCGATATCCGCGTTGACGTCGCAGCCGAAGGTGTCAAGTGGTACAGATTCAACGGCCGTGGCGACCTTTTCATAGTCGGGCTGCTCGCAATGGCAACATTCGCACTGCTGTGGTCGTTTACGCAACAGACCGGCGCAGGCGGGCTGTTTTTCGTACTGTTCGTAACAAGTTCGACCGTGTTGTTTGGCTCTGTCTACTGGTCCAAATTCGCGCACATGTTCTTCAAGCCCGCCGCGGCATACCAGAAAAAGACCACCATCGCAGATGGTTCGAGAGAGAACCTACCCGATGACTACGACCTCACAGATTCGGCTGTGCAGGCGAAATTTCCAGATATCCCGGAATACATGGGTACCAATCCCCCTAATATGGGCCTCGGTATCAGCAGCGAACCCCCTCGTCACTACTGATCGACTTTCACGAGTCTGGAGAAATCATTATGCCAACATTTGTATATATGACTCGTTGTGATGGGTGCGGCGCATGCGTCGATATATGCCCGTCGGACATCATGCACATCGACACGGTCACCAGGCGCGCCTACAACATCGAACCCAGCATGTGCTGGGAATGCTACTCATGCGTGAAAGCATGCCCGCATCAGGCGATCGACGTCCGGGGTTACGCGGACTTCGCACCGCTCGGACACTCGGTGCGAGTGAAGCGTGACGAGGAGAAAGGCGTTATCGCCTGGCGCATGGCGCATAAAGTTCCGCAACGGAAAGAAAGATATGGAACTGCTGGCGCCGATCACCACCAAACCCTGGGGTAGCGGCACACCCCAGTTGCGCGACGTTGAAGCTCCTACACAGGAGCAACGCGACAGTCAGCAGTTGTTCAACGAACCCAAATACATCCGCTTCGATGAGGGCGACGTCCACACCCTCGAATCCAACGGCCTGAAGATGAAGGAAGGGGTGTACTACTGATGAAGTATAAAACGGTTGTAGAAGACAACATCGACATCCTGGTCTGCGGCGCCGGCCTCGGTGGTACAGGTGCGGCTTTCGAGGCCAGGTACTGGGGCCAGGACAAAAAGATCGTCATCACCGAAAAAGCGAACATCGACCGTTCCGGCGCGGTGGCGCAGGGTCTGTACGCGATCAACTGCTACATGGGCACCCGTTTCGGGGAGAACAAACCGGAAGACCACGTACGCTATGCACGAATCGACCTGATGGGCATGGTCCGCGAAGACTTGCTTTTCGATATGGCGCGTCATGTCGATTCGGCCGTGCACCAGTTCGAAGAATGGGGTCTGCCACTGATGCGCGACCCGAAGACCGGCACCTACCAGCGTGAAGGTCGCTGGCAGATTATGATCCATGGTGAGTCCTACAAGCCGATCGTCGCGGAAGCCGCGAAGAAGTCGGCTGACAAGGTATTCAACCGAATCTGCGTCACCCATCTGCTGATGGACGATGCCAAAGAGAATCGCGTCGCCGGTGCTGTGGGATTCAACGTGCGTACAGGCGACTACCATGTGTTCAAGTCCAAGACGGTTATTGTGTCCGCTGGCGGCGCGTCGAACATATTCAAGCCACGCTCCGTCGGCGAGGGTTCTGGTCGCGTCTGGTATGCGCCGTGGTCGTCGGGTTCGGCCTATGGTCTGCTGATTGAGGCCGGCGCCAAGATGACCCAGATGGAAAACCGCATCGTGCTTGCCCGATTCAAGGACGGTTACGGTCCCGTGGGCGCCTACTTCCTGCATCTGAAGACCTATACCCAGAACGGCGTCGGCGAAGAGTACGAATCAAAATGGTGGCCGTCGCTGCAGGAGATAGTCGGCAAGGAGTATCTGGACCCGGAGCTTTCGCATAGTACCCATCGGCCGATCCCGACCTGTCTGCGTAACCATGCCATGATCCAGGAGGTACTCGCCGGACGCGGCCCTATCCATATGGTTACCATGGAGGCGTTCCAGGATCCGCACCTCGAAGAAATCGGCTGGCACAACTTCCTCGGCATGACCGTCGGTCAGGCCGTGTTGTGGGCAGCCACCGATGTAGACCCGAAGTACGAGAACCCGGAACTGACCACCTCCGAGCCCTATGTCATGGGTTCGCATGCTACCGGATGCGGCGCCTGGTGTTCCGGCCCGGAAGACGTTTCTCCGCCCGAGTACTACTGGGGCTACAACCGTATGACCACCGTCGAGGGCCTGTTCGGTGCCGGTGATGCCGTAGGGGGTACGCCGCACGCCTTCTCGTCCGGTTCCTTCACCGAAGGCCGTATTGCGGCAAAGGCGGCGTGCAAGTACATCGATGACGGCAAGGCCGATGGTATCAGTGTGTCTGAGCAGCAGATCGAAAGCCGCAGAGAAGAAATCTACAAGCCGCTTGAAACCTACACGGTTTATCGCAACGAGATAACCGCGGGTTCGGTCAATCCGAACTACATCAATCCACGTCAGGCGCTGGATCGCCTCCAGAAGCTGATGGACGAGTACGCCGGGGGCGTCACAGTCAGCTATATGACCAATGAGAAGTTGCTCAACATTGGTCTGAAGAAGATGAAGCTTCTGGAAGAAGATCTCGAAAAGGTCGCAGCGGAAAACATTCACGAACTGCTGCGTGCCTGGGAAATAAAACATCGCCAGATGGCCTCCGAAGCCGTCATTCAACACACGCTGTTCCGCAAAGAAACCCGCTGGCCCGGTTACTACTACCGTGGCGACTATATGAAGGTCGACGACGCGAACTGGCATGTGCTTACCGTTTCACGGCGTGATCCGAAGACCGGCGAGTACACCATGGAGAAAGCGCCCTGCTATCACCTGGTTTCGATGGATGAGGAAGAAGCGGCCTGAGTATTTTCGCTAGCGAACGGGAGCTTCTGCCGGCCGCCGAAGCTCCCGGGATCGCACCGGTTTTTGTAATGCAAAGATCAACAGATAGCCCTGTTGATCTTTTTTTATTCGGCGCCGGTGAGAACCCGATTGCCTGCACAGAGGCACCAATGAACATTATCGACAAATCAGAAGACGAGATTCTCGCGATCGCCCATCCGATGTGGGAGGATCTGATCAAGTACTCCAACGAAGGCGAATACGGAAAATTCATCCGGAATTTTTCTTATGATCTGATGTTCGGGCTCAACGAGGTGGAGATCGGCAAGCAATTTGCAAAAAGCGAATTGACCAGGAGTCTCGATCCCGATTACGACTATCTTGGCCTGATTCGCCGCAATAAACACGTGACGGTCCTGTACCGGATGCGCAGCACCAGGAAAGAGGGAGAATGGCTTGGGCGGATGGTCCTGGGCTATGACCAGGACGGTGAAGTCAAGATTTTCGGCGCTTCGATCTTCTAGCGATCGCGATCTGTTACTGCAATGTCGCCCGTGCGTCAACTTCAGACCATTAATCGCGGTATTCGTGTATGAGCGAGATGTCGATGGAAGAACCAGTCGGTACCGGAAAATTTGTGGAGTTGACCTATAAGGTCATCGATGCGAAAACCAGTAGCGTCCTGACCGAGGTCGAATTCCCCATCGGTTACGTGCACGGGGTCAATGAGGTCCTGGCGCCACAGGTGACCGCCGAGCTCGAGGGAAGGCTGCCGGGAGACGTCATCGAAGTCCCGATCGACTGCAACAAGCTGTTCGGCCCCCGGGACGAATCGCTGGTCGTCACCGACCTGATCGAAAACGTGCCCGACGAGTACCATGAAGTCGGCATGTCCATCCTGATGGAGAATGCGCAGGGCAAGACCAGGTCCTTCGTCGTTACCCGCGTCGACGACAAGACCGTAACGATCGATGGCAATAACCCGCTCTGCGGTAGAGAAGTGATTTTCCGGCTGGAGATACTCGGTGTTCGCGATGCGACAGAAGAGGAGATTGCCCATGGCGGACCGGTTGCCGCGGAACCTGATCTCAGCGACATCGTCGGTCCCGGCCAGAAGGTCAAGAGCATTCTCGATTAGATTTGCTCTGAGCGCGGAGAGTCGGGTTGTCCCACCTGTATGCGGAAACACTGTTGTCACCAGGACTCGGGGGTTCGTTTCAATGGCGATATCAGAACAATGGTCGTCAGTTGCTTGCGGTGCTTGATCCGGAGTCGCCCGTACACGGCGCGCTGGCACAGGCAATCGACAGATTCGAAAACACGGTTTTTGAGCTTGCGCCCAATAAGTCGACGCTGATCGGGTGGGCTAATTCTCAGCAAACTCTCCAGGACGCTGCGGATCGCAGGGAATTGCGTCTCGGCGGGGCCCATGTTTTCCGGCAGTCCATCGAACTGTTTCAGGGCATGCAGATGATGACGGATCGGGAGGACGATCCGGTGAGGCTTTCAGCCATCCACCACAATATCGGTGATGTCATGGGCTTTATCGGTCAGCGCAGTGGCAGTGTCCATTTTCTCGAGCAAGCCGCATTGTCCTACGAGCAGGCACTGGAACTGCGTACCCAGGACGATATGCCGCTGGAATGGGCGCAGACAAAGTGCAACCTTGGTGTCGTGATGCAGACCATCGGCCATCTTGAAGATGATCCACGGATGTTGAAGCAGGCCCTTGAGTCGTTAAAACAGGCAGTAAATTCGTTGCCGAGGAAAGAGGTGCCCGAGGACTGGGCCGCCGCGATGTGCAGCGTGGGCACGGTATTGTGTCAACTTGGCGTGCATCGTCGAGGCGCCCGCACCCTGGAGCAGTCCGTGGTGGCGTATCGCAATGCGATGGGCGAACGTACCCCGGGAAAGAACCCGTGTGCATGGGCGATTACGCAGAACAACCTGGCTGCAGCGATGCAGGCCTTGGGCGAACACGAAGAGGACATCGCTTCTCTGGAGGGCTCGATCCCCATTTACGACGCAGCCTTGAAGACACTCACCTGCGATACGGTGCCGCTGATATCGGCAATGGTTTCGGCCAATCGGGCATCAGCGATGTGCGCGCTTGCAGGTGAGTCGGATTGTCTGGATATGGCCGAAACCACTGTGGTCGAGTTCGACAAGATCGCCAGGCTGTTCGACGACACGGACTATGCCGGCTATCGAACAGCGGCCGTGGAGCGGAGGCGGAGAGCGCAGAAACTTGTGGATTCATTGCAGGTGTGAGCAGGTGACGTCAGCAAATCGGGCCGGTATCCAGGTGACTCGATATTGCTTTCCCGGACGCTTTCTACAGAGACGCAGTACCCGAAAACATCGTCGCGTTCGGCATTTTTCTTTCGCTGAAGAAGATGGCAAAATTGCACTATCGTGATGGTTAGTTTTCCTGCTAACTATGGTGATAGTTCCGAAATCCTTTAACAGATAATGACGGTGATTCTATGAGCGAGCCAACTAAAACCCGCCCCAGGGATTTGTAGGATACGAAACAGTCTGGAAATCGTTTCAAAAAGAAGTCCAGTACGAAACCCCGAAAAAGCCGTAAAGCACCTGGCCGGATGCACTTTATCGGCGTCCGGCCGGTTTAACGCTTACGACATCGATAGCAAGCCGACAATCCAGCCAATAGAGCAACGATAATAATCTGCTCCGGGCGCGATAAAGGAGCGCTATGAGTTGAAGACAGCGTATCGCGATGGCACGACCCATGTAATCTTCGAACCCCTGGACTTCATCTCCCGTCTGGCTGCCCTGGTGTCCCGGCCCAGAGTCAACCTCACCCGATACCACGGTGTCTTTGCTCCCAGCAACCATATTTGGTGATACGCCAACGCGGTGGGTCCCTGCAAGAAACAAACGGGAAAGCAGACATTCAAAACGCAAGTATTTTCGCATGTTGTCGGTCGGGTCATGGTCGGTAGACTGTCCTAATGTGAGCTTCCCCGATCGTCGTCCGTTGTTAAATTCCGGACGTAGAATCGTCAAGATTTTGGGTAATGTTGCGGCCGCTTACCGGCATGAAGCCGCCGGTCCGGAGAATGACGCTTAATCGGCCGGACCTTGCTGCGAACTCAAGCTATTTTTTTGGACTGGCGCTTTCGGCAAAAAGCAGTCGGTCACTGTAACAAATAGCGTTGGATTTCCTGCATGCGACGCTGATGGATTGTTGCGTTTGCATCCATAAAGGGGTGACTAAAATCCGGATCACTTATTACGATAGCATCTCGGTTTTCTGCCTCCCGCGCTAGGTCCTGTGACATGTCTGGCGTGACGACATTGTCTCGTTGGCCTCTCACTAGCAGGATATTGCTACAATCATTTGGTAAATGTTCAATGGGATCGTATTCGATGGGGCAACCATAGTCAGACAAACGACTGGGCGTAGAATCAATAATGATCTTATCCAACCGCATGTCCGGGTCTAGGGTATTCAGAAGGAAAACACCGCCTAGTGACATTGCGTAAACAAAACGCTTTTCATAACCCTGTGCGATAAGACTCGTCAATATTTCCTTTATATCGTGGACGATGGCCTTTAGCCGCCGTTTGCCTTCTGAGCGACCATAACCGCGGTAGTCGTAGATATATACGTCGTACCCTAGATGTGCATAAGCGCGATATTCGCCAAGAATCTGATCGGCGAGCATCGCATTACCCTGCAACACTAGGAGAAATCCCCTGGCCGGTTCCGTTTGTGGCGGAAAAGTCTTACTAGCGTCTAGTTTATAACCGCGCAGTGTTCTACCGTCTTGCGTCCTAAATGATATGTCTACGACGCCATCCAATCCTGACAGTCGTTTACTGTTGGGTCTGCCGGCTACGGTGCTCCACAGCCAAAAATAAATAGGCTCTTTTATTCCACATACACTTTGTTCCAGCTTCATAGGTAAAGTCGAGTCGGTAGCAATTGCAGTGCTCGTCACAACAAAAAGCAATAGCGAGATTAAATATTCTTCCAACACACTCCCAAGTGTATGTCCAGGGAAAGGATAAGCGGACGTTCGCAACCCAGGTGTTAGCTGTCTCGAACTTCTGGAAGTAGATAGAATGATGGCCGTAGAAGTTACGTTGACCTAAAAGAGCTGAGTAGGGCAGGCAGTAGTATTTATTCAGGAAGTCCCCGGCGCTGATAATCCTTTAAGTGTTTGAATCGACACTCGCCAAGATACTCATAGTGGCCACCAATTTCCAGCTCAATTTCAAGGTCATCGCAGACAAGTTTCTCAAACCGCTGTTCGTTGTTGGCTTGTCGTTCGTCTTTCAGCGAAATGTACAAGTTAATCGATAGAAGGGTCAGAGCGGCTAAAACTATTATCGATAGTATGTCTACGAAACGCCGCATATTCCATCACTCACTCTCGTGTACGAAAGTTGGGGGGCTAAGTCTTTAAGCTTACTAGGGAACATCCTAGACGACGATCACGAAAGGGCTCTCGGTCGATCATCGACTCAAGAGCGCGGGATCAGTATACGCCGGGATTTAAGCTGAATGATCAAATGAATGGCCGAAGATTTACTGGTGAACAATGTAAGGTAAGCTGGTTCTGAGTCAAGGTCTGCTACGGGTCGTGAGCCGTCTATAAGATAATGCTGATTTTTATTTTTCTCAAACGGTGGCTGTCACCAAGACAGCGGACCAAGCAAACCGGCTCAGATTAGCCGATTTTATTGCACCGCGTGAGGCCGGACCCGGCCGACACCGGGCGCTCAGTTAGTGCTGATAAGCCCGTACTGCTGGAGCTGGGCCTGAACAATCTCTTCCCCAAGCAGAGCCCGGTGCGGAGTTAAATGCTGTGAAACCGCACCGGGTTATGGCGCAACGTATGAAGCGGTCTCCTGGGACAGGAAATCGATCAGACGCTCGGCGTTAATGCTAAAGTCGTTGAACACGACAACGCCGTGCGGATCGATGAGGATCATCCACGGCGTGCCTCCGGTACGGTAGTTGCGCATGGTAGACGGTCGGTGGTCACCGTCCGGATCACCGGCATCGTGTCCCATGGTAATTGGTAGTGTGTATTGGAGCTGAATCTTTCTGACCTTGTCTCGGGTATTGGTGCCAAACCCCTCAAACGTGGTTTGGATGCCGACCACGGTCACGTGCGGGTTGTCGACGAACGCATCCGCGATTCTCTTAAGCGCCGGAAAGCCGTGTGAGTGACAGCCCGGACACCAGTCCTGCCAGCACTTCAAGAACACCCAGTTGCTGCGTGTGGTGGCGAGATCAAACCCAGTCGGCTCACCGTTTCGGTCGATCCAATAGTCTATCTCCAGGTCCGGTGCGGACCGTCCCACAATACCGTAATCAACGCGCGCGAGCGCGGGCAAGGGAAGACACGCGGCGGCCGCGCCGTACAGCCCGCTCATTACGAAACGGCGCCGGGAAAATCGGTTGTGGGTTACAGCAGTGGTGTTCATGTACGTATAGACTGAGTCAGCTCGAGAAAATTCCAAAAATAGAGCTGGAGGCAAACTTAATTTGGTTGCAACTTTCGCCGGTAACAAAACTATCCCGTGGCTAGGATACGTGCACTGAGTGTTGATTTTTTGGTGCGCGACTCACGGAAACAGCCTTATACGGGAGCAAGGGCGCTTGGGTCGGGAATATGTCGCTGTCACGAGTGTGGTCGCCCGATGGCGCAGCCGTCATCATTTCCTGAGCGTCGGTGTTGAGTTTAAGATCGATCGAATTAACGTGCCAGGGACGGCCCGCGGGCTGGATCGGGCAGCGGTGGGATGAAATTAGTCCGTTGTTCGAGATGATCGAGAATCTATCGGATGACGACCGGGTCTTCGATAGGGGCGATGACTTTGATTGTGCCATGGCAGTGGCTGAAGGTTTCGATACCGACCGTACATACACGTTTCACCAAAGCGGTCGTTGACGGCGCGTGGAAGAACTGCTGGATTCGGTAAATCCGATATTCACCGCATCACTACGCCGGGTATCGGGTGGTCTTCTGAATCCAGCCTCGTTGCTGCCTCGCCAGAGCCGGGAATCAGCGACAATGATACCGAGGACGACGTCTTTGCCTAATTTCTGGAAGACCGTCCGCAATAGGGCTCCAGTCTAAGCGGCAATCATATAGAACTTTCTGAGTTTTTCCGTGATGTGCCAGGTGCACTTCGTGCCTTTGGCAACGAAGAATGTATCTCCTGATGTAAAGGTTTGGGAGTGGCCGTCTGCATTCGTCAATGTCACCGATCCTGAGATTACGGTCATCATTTCGTGCACCGGATAGCTCTCAATCTCTTCTTTGGATGGTGCGCATTCCCATACTCCTGAAAGAATAGATTCATCATCTGTCTGGAAGAATGTGTGGTTGGATTCTGTTTTATCGTCAGTCGTGAAGGCCTCCGGCGCGGTCATGTCCGACGGTTGCATTCCGTTAACCGGATCACCATCTGTAAGTAACCTGTAGAACGTATTCTCCATTATCAATTCCTCTCATTCGTTTGTAGAGTATAGAAACGATAGGGCTTCCAATTTTTTAAAGCAACCCGGGTAGTAGTGAGTGTTCCAGCTAGATATTCGAACGGCAGCCCATTGCCGCCACTCGCGGTATTTTCTTGAACTGGCCTCGGCCAGGAGCGGTCCTTCGGTACGCCAGTCGAGGTAGACTGCTTATACTCAGCGGTCGTTCGGCACGTTATCGTTCAAGCGATCGTATCAGTTGAGCACGATCGGCAGATTGATGGCCGCTCTTTGGTCATGAGCTGGCCAAAGGTTAGATTGGCCGCGCCTGATTTCTATTACGCCAGAGAACACCCCCGGCAACGGCCGCTGGTAATGTCAGTAGAATCCCGATAACACCGAACCAAAGCGGCGATTCGCCGATAAGAAAAATACCCAAGACAACGCCGAAAAGGCCAACACAGGCCGCGTTTAACAGCGGTGCCGCATCGGCAAACTTTGCGGCAACATATCCACCAATCATAGTTCCGAGCAGACCCAACAACCCACCGAGCAACAGATATCTAGGTTCCTGAAAAGTACTCTCGATAAGTTGCCTTGCCTCCTCTTCAGGAAGATCCTCGGCCCCCGCGCCTATACCAAGGAAGGTCATGACAGCCATCATGGCCGCAATTGTGGCCGCAAGGTCAGCAGCGATGCCTAAGATTACCGCCTTAACGTCGATTCCTCTAAACATCTCCAACCTGGTCCGGCAGCGGGTAGCCCGGCATAAGTTCGTAAGGATGCACCCAGCCCGGCAGCGCGGCAATATCATTAAGCCAACGC
>CAMYOI010000339.1 GCA_947259955.1 uncultured Gammaproteobacteria bacterium | reverse complement strand
GCAATGACATCGTTGATGCGACCCGCGACCGCTCCAGCGTCCTCCACTTCGTGTAAACCGCCCAGCAAAATGATGAATTCGTCTCCCCCCAGGCGCGCGATCGTATTTCTATCCACCATTGGCAGCTCTGATTCACTCAGGTCGAGATCCTCGAAGTTGATTCTGTCGCTTTGGCGAACGCAACGTTGCAGCCGTTCGCTTACCTGCCGAAGCAGTTCATCTCCGGCGCTGTGACCCACCGTATCGTTAACCTTTTTGAAGTGATCCAGGTCCAGAAAAAGGATTGCCGCATATCGATCCTGCAGGAGTAATGGGGATAAAGCATTTTTCCCATGCTCACTCAGGAGGGTTCGGTTGGGCAGCCCGGTAACTTCATCGTAGTAGGCCAGATGGCGTATTTTCTGTTCTGTTTCCTTTCTTTCCGATATGTCCTGAATGGTGCCGACGACTCGGTTCTTGCGTCCGGAAAGATCGTATCCAACGACGATTTCGTGCTGAACTATGCGTTCCGACCCGTCCCGGCGCCTTATTCCGGTTTCCAAACTGAAACTTTCATTGACGCGAATTGCTTTGTTGAGCTTTTTCTCAAAGGTTGCGCGGTCATTTGGATCGATGTATCCGCAGAAGTTCGGTAATGTTATCGTCGCGCAATCCTTTTTCAATCCCAGGGTAACCCGTGCTTGCTCGGACAAAGCTATGGTATCCACCACGGATTCATACTCCCAATGTCCGAGCTTGGCAATCCGTTGCGCGTTGGCGAGCCTTCCCTCCGTTGTCTGCAGCTCCAGGAAGGGCCTGGACAGAAAACGTGAAATGTAAAGAGACATGAACAACAATACCAACACAGAGATGAACAGGGCTATAGTAAAAAACTGAATAGCCGGCTTGAGATCTTTCAGCAGAAGCGATCGGGGAATCTCGATCATCAAGCGAAAGAAGGGCCGATTGGGAACGATGAAAAAATCCCTGAATGCAACCATGCCTCTATCTGACATCCGCATTAAAGTTTGATCCTGCAGATCTCGGGGTAGTGCCTCACCGAGTTCGAAAGGCTCGCCGCCGTTCCCGGGACGCTTCAGGATTTCGCCGTCGGGAGAAAATATCCACAGCGGGTTTTCACCGAAGAACTTCACCTCCCGCAGATCCACCAAAAAATCGTCGAACCTCTGGTGAATGATGATAACTCCGCCAAATCCCCCGGTATCCAAATCGAGCTTGGCGATGCCGGCGACAGCCTCTACCAAATCATCTTCTACAACAAACGGTCCTTGTACCTGTGTCTCTCTGGGCGGCATGAACCAC
The DNA here is from genome assembly GCA_947259955.1 of uncultured Gammaproteobacteria bacterium. GTDB lineage: Bacteria > Pseudomonadota > Gammaproteobacteria > Arenicellales > JAANXG01 > JAHEKE01. Next base: position 4,431 of record CAMYOI010000339.1, on the reverse strand, counting down.
TCCATTCCGCCCGATGACAGCAACATCGGGGTCGCCTCCAGTTGATCAAATAACCTCCCCGCGGCTTCGCTGACATTGGGGTGTAGCAAGCTTTTGAGTTGAGTGTCGGTAGCAACTTTCGAGTTCTTCATCATACTGATGGCGGCATTGCCATCCGCATCCAAGAAGACGATGTGATGATACGAGCTGAAGTCTTTCAGCACCTGGCGGAACTTGGTTTCGATCTTCCCACGAATCAGCAGCTGCTCTTCTTCGGAAGCGCTCAGAAAATCGTCCAGCAAGGGATCGTTGACTAGTGATCTTAGAGACCGGTTCAGGTTTGTTCGATATTCAGAATCGAACTTGTCGCGGATGATTTCAATCTGTTGGGTGACATTTTCAGTGGTTCTTTTCTGTATGGAATCCCGGCTGAAGGCATAACCAACGAACATCAATATACCGCTGGTTCCAACCGTGAGCGCGAGCAGAACCAGGAATGCCCTCAGGAAAAAGCTTGTTCCCCTTCCATTGAAACGTGATGTTGACGTCAAATCAATGCCTTAAAGCGATTGCTTCGTTAACGATTTCGTCGATGAAATCCATCTTGTCGTCAAGCGAGATTCCCAGCATCTCGGCGCGCACCCGGTTTACCATCAACGGTCCCCTGGGAGGCGTCTTGGTTCTCATATGTGCCGGATTCAACCCCTGCTCAAGAATATCCAGAGCCATTTCAAACGCCATGTATCCCTGGTTGTAACCGGAATCATTCGCTGTCAGCAGCATGCCCTCGTAAACAAACTGGTCCTCGTGTGAAGCTTCGGGTCGCCTGATATTCTCCAGATACCATTTGCCGACGGTCAGCATATCGACGTGATTACCAAGATCGTCACGCATGGTGTCGTGGTTAAGAACGAAAAAAGCATCGACCTGCTGGGCAAGTTCGAGCGCCGCCGTTTTGAATTCCGAGAACAAATTGGTTGTAACGACGGATTCCAGTTTGAGAGGGAGCTGGCCTGTTCTCGAAAGAGCCTGGATTTGCTTGATCTTGGGGCGGCTGGAAACGGAATCGCAGGCCAGTATAGCGAATGTCTTGGCTTCCGGGACAAGCCTGTGCAGCAATTCCAAACTCTCCTTGTGGTAACCGGCCTGCCACACGCCGGTTACGTTGTGACCTGGTTTGTCCATGCTTTCGACGAGGCCGTATTTGAGAGGCAATCCATTAATCCCCCAGAACACCACGGGCACGTCACGATCCAGCAATTGATTTCCTATGTAGTTGGCCGCGTTGTCGTCTCCCAACAGGACCAGGTCGGGTTGAAATTCCTCTATTTTCCCCATGATCTCCGTGGTTACGGCGGCGATGTGCTTCAAGCTGTCTTTTTTCTTGGTGTCCATCCACACCTTTTGAACAATTATGCGCGAACTGGTGACGCGATCGCGCCGTGTAAATTCCTCGATCTGTTGTTCATTGTCCAAGTAGCCGTATTTCAGCATCGCTTCGGTAACGCCTTTGTGCGTCGACTGTGACCACAGGTAGGTTCTGTCGTAGCTGCTGACGATGAATATTCGCTTTTTATTGTGATCAGCGCCGTACGCCAAAGCGGAAAACAACAGCCACATTACCAGGCAGATGAGCGTCAGCCCGAAACCGGTCGACGCCCAACCAGCGAGTTCGAGCACGGATCCGCAATTCGAACATTGAACAGGATGCGGTTTTATGGATTGGCGTCTCGCGGCCAAATGGCCAGGTTCCCCGGTGCCAATACACCCTGGGTCCAGATTGATCACGGTTGCACCCCCCGGCTCGTGCGTCACGGTAATTTTCGACTGATTCCTTAATATCAAGATAGCAGCCGATAACCGAATATCCAGGTTTTAAGCGGGTTTAATCAGTCGGGGTCCGCCGGGTCGGGGAAAGAAACGGGACTGCAGGTCAGGCTGCTGGCGCGTTGATCCTGACCGCCACCGAGTAGCCGCGTGCCGAGTAGCCCAGGTATTCGAAATTCAATTGAAATTCCGACACGAACTCATTGAATGCCTTGTATTCGTGCTCCCTCCAGCCTGGATAGTTGAAGTATTCGTCGAATACGATAACCGTACCCGGGACGATTCGTTCGGCCAGGCCCCATAGAACGATTCTCGCGGATGAATAAAGATCGCAGTCGACGTGGATAAGAGCAACCGGCTCGGGGTGTTCGTGCAGAAAATCGGGCAACGTCCGGTCAAACCAGCCGACGTGAAGTTTGACATTGTTACGCAGGTCCGTGGGAGGCTTACCTTTGAGGCTGAATTTGCCGGCTGGAACACCGCCCCAGTCCTCCGGCAAACCCTCGAATGCGTCAAATCCGTGTATCGTTTCTGTGACCCGCCCGGCAATGTGGTTGATCGTCGTGCCCGTATACACGCCGAATTCGAGATACAAGCCTTCCACCGACACCGCGTCGATCGCCTGATCGAGTAAATGGGGCGGATCGAAAGCGCCTTCGACGTGACCCAGGTTCGCATTCACGAAACCGGCGGCCTCTTCGGTTGCCTGCCGCATCAGCTCTTCGCGTATGTCGTTGGGAAGCAGGGACCAGTGTGTTAATAGCGTTGCCGGCCGGATATTGGTGTGTTTCCACAAGCGAATCTTTATTTCCGGGTCATCCAGCATTTCTACCACCATTGCGGCTACGCGCGACTTGACCTGCGGGTGTTCCAAAACGCGCAACAGTGGACGCAGCAGAAACTTTTTCAGCGATGTAAACAAGTCGATGTTCTATCCGGTGCTACGCCGTGGCGATGTAGGTTGTCGACGAACGATACTTGTGCGTTCGATAGTACCTGAAAGCACTCTCGGATGCTGGCAGCGACTATTACGCGCCGCGGCGTCTATCTTTTACCGGCTGATTGAACCCGCCGTCTTGTTCGGAGACGTGCTGATGGGCCGGGTACTGACCAGCATCGATTCGAGTGATGATCATGCCAAACGGATAGGGCAACAGGATATGGGGGTGTAACTTTTTGAATTGTTACACCCGATCGCGCGCAGGGCATATGTGTTGATTTTCATTGCTGATTCACGCCCAGCCGCAGGTTTCGGCGCAACAGCCGTTCATTCTGTTACCCCCCCCAAATTCGCGCTTTTCACTCTTCATGGGGCTCTGTCTGCCGGATTTTAGCGCTGCACATCGTACTTCCGTTTGTTGGTATGTTTCTTGCACTACGATAGATGGACGCTTGGCGACACCGTTTCGAAGCGAGCCAAGTAAAGACGCTTTACCATGAATCCATCACGAGGAAAAGACCATGAAACATACACAGGACCTTAAAGCAAAAATGAGATCGGCCGCACTCATGAGCGAAATCGAAATTGCAAAAAAAAGCAGTCATACCGGCGCCATTGGCCTGCTCGTCAGAGTCACGCTGATCGTTGTCTTTAGTTACCTGATTCTCACTTCCTATGTTCTATTCGATGCCGCAGGTCCGGTATTCATCAGCGCGCTCTTTATTCGAAGTCTCCGCAGGAAGGTTGAATACACCTGATCCATCTTTTTTGCCGCAGATAACCAAAAGGGTTAGGAAAGTGAACAAGTATCTCGATTTCATTAAGTTCGACGGCAGAACAAAAACTGCCTTGATGCTGATTCTGGGTGTAGCCGCCGGACTGGCCGCGATGCCCGTATTGGCGACGGCCGCCGCCTCCGAAGTACAGGAAATGAACTGGTGGCAGATGGGAATGACGCTGCTGGGTGGCCTGGCGGTGTTCCTGTTCGGCATGGAGCAGATGGCCGAAGCCCTCAAGAAGGTCGCCGGCGACAGCATGAAGCATATACTCGCCCGGCTCACCAATAGCCGTATCATGGGCTTGATTACCGGAGCCTTCGTTACCGCGATCATCCAGTCCTCGTCAGTTACGACGGTCATGCTTGTCGGGTTCGTCACCGCCGGGCTGATGTCTTTGTCTCAGGCCATCGGCGTGATTCTCGGTGCCGATATTGGTACCACGGTAACGGCCCAGATCGTCGCCTTCAAGGTCACCAAGTACGCGCTCCTGTTGGTAGCCGTAGGATTCGGGTTTGTGTTTCTCGGGAAATCCGACCATATCAAGCAGTACGGCCACATGGTCATGGGCCTGGGTTTGATTTTCTTCGGTATGGGCATAATGAGCGAAGGCATGTACCCGCTGCGCAGCTACCAGCCGTTCATTGAACTGATGGGAAGCGTATCCAATCCGGTGATCGGCATCTTGGTGGCAACCCTGTTCACCGCCCTGGTGCAGTCCTCGTCGGCCACCATGGGCGTGGTGATCGCCATGGCATTGCAGGGACTGATCAGCCTGGAAGCGGGAATCGCGCTGGCTCTCGGTGCAAATATCGGGACCTGTGCCACCGCCGGCCTGGCGGCCATTGGTAAACCCAGGGAAGCGGTGCGAGTGGCGGTAGCCCACGTCACCTTCAAGATTGTGGGTGT
>CAMYOI010000338.1 GCA_947259955.1 uncultured Gammaproteobacteria bacterium | reverse complement strand
CCGCCTGGTGAGAAATGCGGGCTAGCCCGCAACCAGGCGATCGAAATCCCCGGAAACGGGAAACCGAGAAACGTGTGGGGCGGCGTCCCCGGTGGTTCAGTCCAGTCAGACCGGGTACGGCCCCGCGCCGCCACGGCGCTGCCAGACGATGAATACGAGAAACAACGCACAGACCACCGCCCCCGTTGCGGGCAGTCCATCGGGGCCCCAGATATCGATGGCGGCACCGCTGATGAAAGGACCCACAACGTCTCCCAACCCCCACAGAAACACGAAACTCGCGTTGATACTCACCAGATCCGCATGCTTGAAGCGGGCACCGATCATTGCCATCGCTATCACGTAGAAACTCCCTATCGTGACGCCCATGATCATCATTGCAATCCACGTCATGGCGGTGTGACCGATGACGAATGGCAACGCAGCAATGCTGAACATGGCAATAAGGGTAGCCCACGCGAGCAATCGACCTCGATCCATTTTATCCGCGAGCATGCCGATCGGTATCTGGCCAACCACCCCGCCCAGTACGAACATTGTCAGCAGCATCGACGCCGTTTCGGCATTCAAGCCCTTTTGCACACCGTATACGGGTAGCAGCGCAAGCACCGTACTGTCTATCAATCCGAACATCAGCGCCGCGACCATCAATGTGGGTACTATTCGCAAAAAATACAGCATTCGGGAGCGTGGTTTGCCTTCCACTACGGGCGCCAGGTTCCGGCCCCATGCCAACGGAACGAGACCACAGGTGACGGCGGCGACACCGAGATACAATGCGGTCCAGCTATCGCTGCCCACGATGACTATCGTTGCCGGGCCAACCGCGAATCCGGCGTGCAGAAATGTCCCGTACACACCGATCAATTTGCCACGCGTTTCGTCGCGTGCGATCTGATTGATCCAGATATCGCCACCAACGAATATCAGCTCGGCGGACAACCCGATAACGAAACGTATCGGGAACCATGCCCATACATTGGGGTAAACCGGCAGCAGCAACAGCCCTATCACCATACCTGCGATCCCGAGTGCCATCACCCGTACCGTGCCGAATCTACCGATCAGGCGTGGACCGAGCGGGGCGATGGCCAGTATTGCAAGCATTTGAGACGACGCGCTGAGGCCGTTGAGCCAGCCCGGCACCCCCTGCCGCTCGAGCACGATCGCGAGCAGTGGCCAGGTCATTCGGCCTGCTCGAAATATTCTCCGATGATGGGGAGGCTTACGAGCTTGGTCAGGACCCAGATGAACACACCCAGGACGACGGTCATACCAATAGTGATACCAAACCCCCTGGCGATCCCTGCCTTGAAGTTGGTCCACATGATGCTTTTGCTCGACTGCAGATACTGCAGATATTCCACGACGCCTGCCGCCTCGAAGATTTTTACGAGCTCCTTGTCGGGAGATTTTTTTGGTGATGATGGCATTTTTCGATCATTGGGTATTGGAATGTCTGCCCTGCATATCACAGACCAGACACGATAAAAAGGCAAGGAACCAGTTTCAATTCACCGCCGCGGCGGATCGAGGATATACACTATATGAACTGTAAATAAAAGAATGAGCCTATGTGCCCTTGACGCGTTCCAGAACGGTGTTGTGCATGGCGCTCCTGGTGCTGTTGTTCTACAGCGGCGCGCGTTTTTCCAGGGGCCTCATGCTGCTGGAGTGAGGCGGATGTCAACCGTAAAATGCAGGGAGCCGGGGCTGTAGGGGCGTTTACTAGAGTACTGTTTTAAAAAAAGTTTTGCATTTGTCCTGAAATGAATATGATAACTAATCGCGGTCTTTCAGAGGCGGGCCCAAGCCATAGGGCGCTGGAACGAGATCACTGAGCGTCCTGAACAGTTCCCTGAATTCCGCTTCCGGCTCGGCGCCAAACAACGGGTCCTGGTTGTCGGCAAAGGCGGCATCGATGCGCGACCAGTCCGAATTCGTAAGGTTCGCCGCAGCCAGAGGCAGCACTTCCTGCTCCTCGGCGCGGGCGTGTTTTCGCTCGAATTCGACGTATTCGATCACCGCATCCCGGAACGCTTCAAAGGCGGCGTCGCCCATAAATTCGTATGCTGACAGGGTCTTTAGGAGTTTGAGCAGCAGCCGTTCGCCCTGCGCGTGCTGCCTGCCCAGTTCATCCAGGATCGGACCGGCCTCGGGGCAATGGGTGCGGACGGCGGGAAAAAGATAATCCGTTTCTTTGGGGTGGTGATAACGATCCAGGAATGAGTCGAGGTAATACGCGATGCCGTGAAACACGGTGAAATCCACGGATTTTCCATGTTTTTCGATCTCGTTGACCAACCCCTCAAGGGTAAACAACACCGCATTCAGGTTGCGGTGTTCACGCTTGATTATCGAAATCGAATCCATGGTGTTTCTCCGAACATAAGGCTTATCCCGGGCGCGTATCTTGACAGGAATCAAGTCATGCCGATTATATCCTCAAGGTATACTGGACGGCGATGAGCATCATTGAAAACCTGGAACGACTGCTGGCCGCGGGGCGCGATGATGCCTTGCTAAGGTTCGGCCTGGGCAGCGCCCTGTTCAACGAAAAGCTGTTCGACAAGGCCATACCCCACCTCGAGGCATGCATCGATCACGAACCTGAATATGCCGCCGCCTTCAAATTGCTGGGTAAAGCGCTTTTCAAAACCGGACGGGTAAGCGAAGCAAAATCGGTATTCGAATCCGGCCTGCCGGTAGCCGCGCGAAAAGGGGACAAGCAAACGGAACGGGAAATCCGGGCCTTCCTGAACAAGATCGAGAGACTGAATGACTAGACAGCCCGCGTATTGCACCAGACCGGTCGTGATTGTTTTATAGCTTATTGATCTTGCAATTGAATATGCCAAATTGAATACGCTTGGCAGACGTACAGTTTAGAATGGAGGGCAGACCTCTCCCGGTCGCCGACTTGTCCAGCTTTGCCTGAGCTTGAGCAGGTGTTCCTCTATATTGAAAACGTGCGGATCATCGGCTGACAATGCTCTCAGTGCCTGGGCCAGGTTGAGCACGTAATCGGCATTGTGTCCGCTCGGACCCGCCGATTCGGCAATATGTCTTGCGATGTCGAACTCGGGTGCCTCCCCCAGGAACGCGGCGTTTTGTTCCGTGGCAATATATACGGTCCCCTGGACAACGCTTTTGTTCCTGAACGTCATATCGGTGACGAATCGCAGGTACCCGTTTTTTTCGCGAAAATCGAGGTGATCGAACACGTCCAGCTCTATCAGGTATGCGACACCCTGACATACCGCCTGCTTTTGAGGAATCAGGGTAACCACTCTGCCCGGCGCTGACGGCGTTCCGCGATGGTCGTGGGATCCCTGCCAGAATCTTCTGACCCAGTGGTCTATGCTGGCCGGGCGTCGATCCAGATAGGGAAAATCCGCTTTGAAAATCAATGATCCATAACCGAACAACCATATCGTTTCGCGCTCGTAAGCCCTTCGCAGGGACCGGTTGGCGGCAATCGTGTTGGCAGACATAGGAAATAAATCGATACACGTGTATTAATCCTGCATATTTTTCTTGAAACGACACCCACTTGTCACCTAATATTTCCCGTTGCGACATCGATGTCGCATTATGAATATAAATATTGTGCCGGGGACACACGGCGGTACCATCTGGGGGCATACCGATGTCAGATCGACATGGCGACGTCGCGACGAGAAACTACAGTTTTTTCCTCGTACCGCATTTTACCTTGCTGGCTTTCTCTTCGGCGATCGACCCGCTGCGCATGGCCAACCAGCTGAGCAATCAGGAATTGTATCGGTGGCGCACGATCAGCAGCGACGGAGAACCGGTCACATCCAGCAGCGGGGTTCGCATTCCGGCAGATTCTTCCATGAACGACGAGTTGAACGCCACCGCGATATTCGTCTGCGGCGGGAACGACGTGCACAAATTATTCGACCCGAAAACCCTCCCATGGCTGCGCAAACTTGCGAACCGGAAGATCATTCTCGGGGCGCTGTGCACCGGCACGTATATTCTGGCCGAGGCGAAACTGCTCAGAGGATACCGGTGCACGATCCACTGGGAAAACTTTGCCGGAATTCGTGAGCGCCACCCGGACCTCGTCATTTCCCAGGAACTTTTCGAAATAGACCGTGACCGCTACACGTGCGCGGGCGGCATTGCACCAATGGACATGATGCTGCACCTGATCCGGCGCCAGCATGGTTCCGATCTGGCGACCGCGGTATCCGAACAATTCATTTGCGACCGCATCCGTGACAACCATGACCGCCAGAGGATTCCCCTGCGCCACCGCATTGGAACCAGTCAGCCAAAACTCATGGAAGCGGTGTCACTGATGGAAGCCAATATCGAAGAACCCATGGCACTGGACGAATTGTCCCAGCACATCGGGTTATCGCGAAGACAACTGGAACGCCTGTTCAAAAAGTACCTGAATTGCGTGCCGACCCGATATTATCTTCAGATCCGTCTCGAGCGGGCACGCCAGCTTCTGCTGCAAACCAGCATGCCGATCGTCGACACCGCCCTGGCATGCGGATTCATATCGGCACCCCATTTCAGCAAGTGCTACCGGCTCGTCTTCGGGGTGCCGCCGAGAGAGGAACGCCGGCGGGCGGCAACAGGACAGCATTTGAATTAAGACGGCAGATCGCGGCGAGGGCGCCGCTCCTACAACACCAGGCGGCGGCTGATGCTCTTGTAGGGGGCCCGCCCCGGGGGACGATTGATCGCGGCGAGGGCGCCGCTCCTACAACACCAGGCGGCGGCTGATACTCTTGTAGGAGGCCCGCCTCGGGGACGATTGATCGCGGCGAGGGCGCCGCTACAACACCAGGCGGCGGCCGCGGCGCCTGCGCCCCGTGGCGGTTTCCGCGGCAGCCGGTTGCGGCAGATCGACGGCCTTGGCAAGCTCGGGGAACGGATCGATGCGGTGGGGAATTGCCATGGCTTCGACGAAATGTTCCTGAAAGCGCGGTTCGACTGCGGTCTCGACCTTCTGGACGCGCCGCACGACCTGCTCGATATCATGACGCGCATCGCGATCCAGCAACGCGATGCGTGCACCGTTCCCCGCCGCATTACCCACCGACGCCACATTCTCCAGCGGACAATCGGGAATCAAACCGAGGATCATGGCGTACTTGGGGTCGATATGGCTGCCAAAGGCCCCGGCCAACCCGATCCGGTCAATTTTATGGATCTGCATGTGGTCCATCAGCAACTTGATACCCGCATACAGGGCGGCCTTTGCCAGTTGGATCTGTCGTACGTCATTCTGCGTAATACAGATCCTGACACCACCGTCGTAGAGCAGATAGGAAAACGTCCGTCCTTCGGATATGACGCGATCGCTGCGCTCACTTAGTGCACCGTCAATGGTACCGTCGGAGCGGATCAGACCCGCAAGATACATGCTTGCGATGACTTCGATAATTCCGGAACCGCAGATTCCGGTGACGCCCGATACCCCTATCACTTTCGCGAAGTTCTTTTCGTCGGACCACACCGGACTGCCAATTACGCTGAATCGTGGCTCCAGAGTAACCGGGTCGATGCGTACTCGTTCGATCGCGCCCGGCGCCGCACGCTGCCCTCCGCTTATCTGGGCACCCTCGAATGCAGGGCCGGTCGGGCTGGAGCACGCCAGCATCCGGTCCCTATTGCCCAGCATGATCTCGGCATTGGTTCCGACGTCGACGAGCAGCGTCATGGCATCGTCGAGGTAGGGTTTTTCCGAGAGCAGCACGCCCGCCGCATCGGCGCCCACGTGCCCGGCAATGCAGGGCAGCACATAGGCGCGCGCATTGCGGTTCACATCGATGTCGATCTCATTGGCCCAGATCGCCACGGCCTCGTCGGTCGCCAGCGCGAAAGGGGCTCCGCCAAGCTGTGTCGGATCGATGCCAAGCAGCAGGTGATGCATGATCGGGTTGGCTACGAAAGTCAGGTCCAGCACGTCGTTCGTGGATACCCCCGCCTCCGCGGT
>CAMYOI010000337.1:1811-6618 GCA_947259955.1 uncultured Gammaproteobacteria bacterium | reverse complement strand
GCTGACGGTTCATTTGACATTTATTTTAGTCCTGAAAAACCGGAAGGCAACGTGAACTGGCTGCAAACCATACCAGGTAAAAGCTGGCACGTACTCTGGCGGATTTATGGCCCAACTCAGGTTTGGTACGATCAGAAATGGAAAATTAGTGAGATCGAACTCGTCAAATAGTTTTTTCATCACACAATAACGGCAGGGCGGGTCAAACCCACTCTGCCGCATTCTAGTGCGAAAAGGAGACAAAGATGAAATCGAAATTAGCAAATTCCATTGCGATTGCCGGTCTGATGGCCGGAGTGGCGTTTTCAGGCCTGACGACACAAGTCGCGGCTCAAGACGGTGGAACAACAAGCCAGGATACCTACGCCGGTAAGATCGAATTTCAGGGTCAATCAATCACCAAAAAGACAGCAGCGTTCTTGCATCGTCGAATTTTACAGCAGCGCGCCACCCAATTGGTTACGTGGGCGATGCCGATGATGAATTTCGAGCAGCTGTATCCGGCCTTGCTCAGCAATCTGAAGACATCAAACGGCCTGGATATGGCCGACGATGAGATATTCTTCGGCCTTTATGACGGTTATGATGGCGTCTATCCGTTCATGACTGCAAATGTCACCACCCCTTACACGATTGCACTCTCCGATCTGTCGAAAACCGGACCAATCGTGGTGGACCTCCCACCGGGTGCAATCTATGGCGTAGTCGACAATGCATGGATGCAGCCCATCCACGAGATTGAGGGCAAGCCGGGGAAACTTTTGCTGGTGGGGCCGGGACAAAAATATCCCAAGGATTTCGACGGCAAAATCATCCAGTCCGACACTTTCCGGGTGCTGTACTTCTACCGCGCACTTGGCACCGGCGATGAGGCCAAAAAGCTGAGGACCGCAGTTCAGGCCTACAAACTTTCCGATGCCGCCAACCCGCCGAAAACCAAATTTATCAAGTATGAGCCCAAAACCGGCGATAAGATCGCGCTCAACACACAGCCGCGCGACATGCGCTTTTGGGAATTGGTGAATACCTACGTCCAGCGCGAGCCAGTGGCCGACCGTGACCGGTTCTTTTATGCTTGGTTGAAAGACCTGGGCATCGAGAAAGGCAAGCCCTTCAAGCCGACCGACTATCAAAAAGAGATCCTGCAAGAAGCACTGGACGTTGGCATGGCCATGTCGCAGGCAATCTCGTTCAACAAGACCAGAAACATGTTTCCGACGTCTCTTTACGGCAAGGATTCCGGTTTTGAAGATGCAATGGCCGGCATGAACCCAAAAATCGATATGCCAACCTACTCGCAGTTTAACGAGCGGGCTTCTTACGGTTTTGAGGCAACCACGACGTCAGCCGGCATGGTGTCACGCACGGCCGGAAAGGGCTCGGCATATCTGGGAGCCTACTACGATGCCGATGGCGATGCGATGATGGGGGGTAAGAACTACAAACTCCATATTGCGCCCAATCCACCAGCGGCAAACTTCTGGTCGGTAACCGTGTACGACGTCAATAATCGGTTGATCATCCGCAATGAGTCAAAAAGGTCAGACCGTTCATCACGGACTGAGGGCTTGATCAAGAATGATGATGGTTCTGTTGATTTGTATTTTGGGCCTGAGGCACCAAAGGGTAAGGAGATCAACTGGGTAGAGACCAATAAGGGTGAGTCCTTTTTCGTCTATCTGAGGCTTTACGGCCCTGAGAAGCCCTATTTTGATCAGACATTCCCAATGACCAAAATCGAGAAAGTCAAATAGCCTGGGCCTAAACCGGAACTCAACCGGTGGAATCGGTCCATGGCAATCAAAACTCATCCGGGCAGAGAGACCTGCCCGGATCCCAATTCAGAAAAGGTCGACATGAAACTCAAATCGCTTCACGCAATAACCGCCGCTGCATTGATCATGTTGGCCTCGCCATCGGGCGCAGCCGATATGCCTACCGAGCCATTGGGCGGAAAGCCGCCTGCAGGAACAAGCGCCTCGTTCAAGAACTTCGACACCTTCAAGGAACAGGTTCTGTACCATCGTGCTTTTGAGGCGGTGCTTTGGTCGGTGCCGATGGTCAACAAATTGGGCCTGCGGCGCGGCACACTCGCGATTGGCGGTAGTGACAACGTGGTTCTCGCCTGGTCGGCCGGCGTCAAACCCTATTTTGAGGCACTGACCCCCAACAATGTCTCGCCCTATGTCAATGCCACGATGGATCTGAGCAAAGGCCCGGTTGTGGTCGAGGTGCCACCGGCGAACGACAAGGCAGGGTTGTTCGGCCAGATCGCGGACCACTGGTATCAAACCTTCGTGGACATCGGCCCGATCGGCATCGACAAGAGCAAAGGCGCCAAGCTGGTTTTGACTCCGCCGGGTTGGTCCGGTGACATTCCAGACGGATACACTGAGGTCAAAAGCCCGAGTTTCCGGATTGATTTTGCCTTCCGAAACGTCCCCTCGCCCAAGGGTACGCAGGCTGATCTTGACGCTCTTGCGAGCAAGGTTGCGGTATACAATCTGTCGGAATTGCCGAAGCCCGCGCCAACCAAGTTCATCGATCCGCTGAATGAACGCTGGCCAACCCTTGCCCGCTATGACGAGCGCTGGTTCGAGGATCTTCACGACATCATCAGTGTTGAAAATTCCCTGCCGCGTGACAAGGTAATGATGGGCTTGCTCAAGACCATCGGCATCGAAAAGGGTAAACCCTACGCCCCGGATGACAAGACCAAAGCGATCTACCGCAAGGCCGTCGTCGATGCCTATCACTACATGCAGGCGACGTTTGAACGGGAACTGCCAGGCGAATCATGGTGGGATGATCGAAAATGGCGCAATATTTTCTTCCATGATGAAAACATGGGTTTCACGTGGGAAACCGACAGCCTTGTCGATTACGACATGCGCGCCGTTCGCCCATGGTTCTCGGCTATTTACTTCCCCAACAAAGTCGCCGAAAAGCCGGCCACAATGTACATCGCGACCATGCATGACGGTGACGGCAATCTGATGGAGGCTGGAAAGACTTACAGCCTGACCGTGCCGAAAGACGTGCCGGTGACCCAGTTCTGGTCGCTGACGATCTATGATCGTGAAACCTATTCTTTCATCTACTCGCCGCAGGAACGCCCCGGCCTTTCCGGGCGGGACCGTGACAAGATGACCGTCAACAAGGACGGGAGCGTCTCACTGTATTTCGGACCAAAAGCACCTAAAGAATTGGACACAAACTGGATCCCGACCTCGGGCAAGGCGCCGTACGCGATGTTCCGCTTTTATGGGCCAACGGATAAGTTTTACGACAAATCATTCAAGTTGCCAGATGTGAAATTGGTAAAATAAGACAAACACAGTCCAACTATGGGTTTCGTTGGGGAATTCTCCAGTTTCAGGGATTTGGCGTGAAATGAATAATACCTGGCGCAATTTTGGATCAGTCTAAAGGTCTGTTTCTTCCCAACTATGGAAGGCAAACAGGCCCACAACGGTCTTCAGAAAAGGTATTTGAGATGATGAATCGAACTCGGAGGTCGACGAGACTAGCCACGTCTACCGCAATGTTGGCCTTGGCTATGACTCTGGCGGGAGTAACTGCTGCATCTGCAGGCGAAACCGAAGCCAAGGCGCTGCTCAAGGCGATGTCTGACTACATGGTGGCACAGAAGACCATCTCGATGAGCTACGACAACAGCTTCGAAGTGGTTTCGAAAGATAAGCAGAAGTTGCAGGTGGCGGCCTCTGGCAAGATCGACATGAGCAGGCCTGACAAGCTCCGCGCCACACGCACGGGTGGGTTCGCCAATGTCGAGATGGTTTTTGATGGCAAAACCTTTACGATTTTGGGCAAGGACGCGAACGTCTACGTTCAAGCGGAACTCCCTGGCACGGTTGACCAGATGGTTGATGTTGTTCGGGACAAGTACCACAAGTCCATTCCTGGCGCTGATTTACTGCTTTCGAATGTCTATGACGAACTGACGCGTGATGTTGTTGAGGTGATGGACCTTGGCAGCGGCGTGATCGGTGGCAAGGAATGCGACCATCTCGCATTCCGTACCAAGGAACTCGACTACCAAATCTGGATCGCCCAGGGTGATCGTCCTTACCCCTGCCGTTATGTGATCACGACGACCAAGGTTGATATGGCGCCGCAATATACGCTCAACATCCGGGACTGGAAAACAGGTGACGAGGTTGCCGCGGACGACTTCAGTTTCAAGGCACCCGACGGCGCCGAGAATCTGGACCCCAAAGAGCTCAAAGCCATGAAAGGCCTGAGTGACATGCCCACTAATTTCTCGATAGGAGAATGATCATGACTTCGTTCAGGAAAATCGGCCTTGTGCTGTTTGCCGCACTGTTAGGTATTGCCGGTGCGGGATTCAGTGAACGCCTGTCTGTTCCAGGTGCTCTTGGCCTTATCTCATCTGCACAAGCCAGGGTTGGACGTCCGCTCACGCCCGTAAGCGTGGCCGGTGTGACCCGACGCACGGTGCGGCGGTGTGCGGCTGGCGTGTACAATTGTTGACCCGCACTCCCCAGATAGATGTCAATTTCATTGCCTGCTGGAGCGTGAAAACCTCGCTTCTACAATGGGTTAATCGTGATTGAGCGGTAATGTGGTGGGGAATGCGACGGGTGAAGCGCAATCCGGGTCCGAAAGCTGACATTGCGAGAGATCGGGCCGTTGCAGGAATATACGCACAGGTAGAGCGGTGCGGCGCTAACCATCTCCGCTACTGCCTGCGTTTTGGGCGCCTCACCTGCTGCACCACATTATCTGTGATACTTCCCGCACAGTACGAAGAGGAATGGTGCCC
>CAMYOI010000337.1:0-1759 GCA_947259955.1 uncultured Gammaproteobacteria bacterium | reverse complement strand
TTTACGTTGCAGGTTATTGGGACCTTCATGCATCCACAAAAAAGGCAAGTGAGATCCAATGAAGCCGTGCAACTTTGCACGGTAGTCTGAACTCAACTGAGGAAAAAGAGATGCTGAATTTCATTAAGAGCAGGATTCTCAGTGGCATGCTGTTCCTTGTTCCGATTGTCTTGCTGCTAATCATCTTGAAACAAGGGCACGACTATATTGGCAAGTTAGTTGCACCGATTCTTGCTAGACTACCGATCGAAATCGAAAGAGTCATAGGGATCATCGTGGTTGATCTTCTTGCGCTCGGCGTTCTGCTGCTGATCTGCTTCCTTGCCGGGCTTGCTGCTAGAAGAAAATATGCCAGCGGGTTGATAACCTGGCTGGAGATCAATTTTTTGCAAAATATCCCAGGTTACGAGATTGCAAAGGCGAAATTGACAGCCCAGCTCAGCTTTGAAGCTGGCGAATATACAACCGTTCTGGTTCGCTTCGATGATCAGTGGCAGATCGGCTTCGAAATGGATCGTATTTCAGGGGAAATGGTGGTCGTTTACCTGCCTGGTTCACCCGATCCGTGGTCTGGCGCCGTCACCATTGTGACACACGATCGCATCAAGCGTCTGGGATCGAATCAGGTGGCCACGTTGAGCGTTTTCAAACATCTTGGGCGAGGCACGAGCGCTGATCTGAAGGCAATTATAGACAAAGCCTAATGTCTACACGCGCGTCCTTGACGTTCAAGCAATTTGATTTTCAGATTGGTCTGCGAGCCGCCAATTCGGGCATTGGCCCGTTATTTTTTCGGTTGCCAGTCCATACAATTACTCCGGCAGTGCATTCGACTGTCCCTAATTCACACGCTGTAGATGTGAGCTTTCAATAGGTTGTTCATTCGGCCCTAGCCGAGGAGGCTGGAGTTAGCAGACTTCAGAACTCTTTGGAGGAGCCGAATGAACATTCACAAGAATGCCCGCCTGACACCGTTTGGTCGAGAACGGATGGTGCAGATGATGTTAAGTGGGCGAGCGGCTAAGGCTGCTGCACGAGCCGCCGGGGTTTGCCCGCGCACTGCGCGCTGCTTAGGAAATCTTTTCTTGCGGTGCTTCTGCAGACAGCGTCTCGCCCCCCTCGGCAGGTCCTTCCTCACTTGCTAGATAATCTGGCGATCCTCTCGGTGGGTATTTGATCCTGCCAGCCAGAGCTGCAAGTCGCTTGCTGGAAAATAGCGGAAACGGCAGTTCGCGCTGGCTGCGCCAGGTTGCAACTTCCTGATGAGCCTGTTCTGTGCGATCTGCGTCGAGGCCGGTATCCTTACTCATATATACAGTCTGTGACGGAAAGGCAAAATCCGAACCTGAGGCTTTGACTATTTCCGCAACGCGCAGCAAGACATCTTCCTTAATGGCGTAGAAATCATTCCATTCACGGGTTTTGGCATAGATACGTAACTCAACGTCAACAGAAGAAGCGCCGAAGCCGGAGAATCGGACCCTGATTGTGTCTGTTTCGATCCTGGGGTGTGAGTGGAGCATTTCGCGGATCTTGGTAAGTACGTGTCGCAATTGCTCGGCATCCGTTTCAAACCGCAACCCCAATGTCTGATGAATCAGCATGGCGTCGCATTTGGCCCAGTTGATGATCTGCATGTCAACAAACTGTGCATTCGGAATCGAGATCTGCGTACGATCAAGGGCGCGCAACTGGGTCGAACGCACTCCAATGCTTTCCACTGTCGCGCTTTGATCGCGGAAGGTACAATAGTCGCCAA
>CAMYOI010000336.1 GCA_947259955.1 uncultured Gammaproteobacteria bacterium | reverse complement strand
AGGTGGTAGAAGAAGATACTTACCGCCTTTGCCTTTATCATCTCCCGCATTACCAAAATCGGTAAGATATCTGAACCAGAAATCATCAACGATTCCAAGTACATTGGGTGGTGTTTCCATCACCATGGGGCCATCTTTCAGGTCGATCCACATAAAGCTATAAACCACTGTCGTATTACCTGTTAGTAGTAAGCCTCTGGGGTCCAGGCGACCTTCCCAGATAATCATGGTTTCATTGTCCGGCCCAAAATCACGGATACCTTGACGGAAACCTACCAGTGAAGCCGCAGGTGTCGTCATAATCATGGCTTCCACTGCGCGGACAAAATCCAGATTATCCCAGACCTTTTTGGCTGTTTCTTCCGTAGGAAAGCCGTCATTAAATTCCAGCGTGCCAATGCTTGTCTCCATCTTGTCCGGTGTAATGACATTGGCCGGAATTTCAGTCGTCATTTTCATTTTTGGTGGTGACGCCGACAACGCAGTACCGATATTAGTTACCAGTAACCCGGCGAGTGCCAGAGTCGTTAATAATTTAGTTTTCATAATAATCACCTCGTATATTTCATTGTGTCTTTCATATATCCGGCCCCGGCAGAATGTTCAGCCGAAGCACCGAATTAATTAACTACTTGACCAGCTCAAGCTCACCCGGTCGCCAGGTTTTGTTGAGCCAGGGTTCAAGTGGACCGTATGCCCGGAGGAGGATGAACCAGCTCTTCTCGGGAATGGTCTGGATCCAGTTACGCTCATCAACACCCTTCGGCAGCGTGGGTGCAAAAATCACATCGAAGGAACCATCGGCATTGGTTTTCAGACCTTCACCCAGGCTGTTGATACCAGCGAATTTTTGATCGGTCTGCAGCATGGAACGTGTCTGGGTATCGTAGATAGTGACTGACCAGTTATCCTTCACCGGCACATTGGCTGGCACGTGCAACTTGTAGGTTTTGCCACCATCGAGGGCCTGGCGTTTGGAATCCAGTCCGGCGATCAGGTAATCTGAGCCCGCACCTGGTTTGGTCAGCGCCATGGCAGGTGTAACGACCACCGCGTTGTAGTGCATCCACAGGCGGGAATCAAAACGGCGAGCACCGTCTTTCAGGAAGTAAGTGTCTTTGTCCGCGAAGGCCATGACCCACTCACTGTCGCTGTCTTTGTACACGCGATGGCCCGGGTCACGCGGGAACACGGTATTGGCACGGGCGTAGCCATTGGCAATGGCGACCGCGTCGGTGAGGATCTTCTTCATGCGTTCGTCCGGATTAAATGGCTTGCCCTTAACGATGCCGATGGCGGCAATCTGGCCAGTCGTTGTCGGATCAAGGAAACCGATCGGTTCTTCCTGAATCAACTTGTTGAGGCTTTCATAAAAACTGAAGTCGTTAGGTGGAATGGTCTTGTAATCCCCCAGCCCAGACATGTTGGTGAACTCTGTCTTTGGCGGGTTATCCTTCTTCGCCAGCGGATAGACTTTCAGCTTGGCCTTGATGCGGTCGGTCGCTTCTTTCGCGCCCTTCTTAACGTAGCCGCGCATGAAGTTCCACACACCGTAGGTCCTCGACTTGACCACAAAATAACCTTCCGGCACATCGCCTTCGTAGCCAGGTGGTAGGACGAGATACTTACCGCCCTTGCCCTTATCAGGACCGGCCGCACCAATGTCGCTTATGTAGCGAAAATACATATCATTGAAAACGCCGAGCACACCGGGTGGCAATTCGACGACCGTAGGACCGTCTTTTTTCAGGTCAAGAAAGCCCCAGGTGTAGAGCGAGGTATTGTTCCAGGTCAGCACTAGCGGCTTGGAATCAGGCATGTCTTCGGCAATCACAATCTGATTGGAATCAGTCAGACTTATGTCGCGCAAACCCTGGCGCAGGTGGTACATGGAGACCGCCGGGATCATATTGATAAACACTTCCACGGCACGGGCGCGATCGACATAATCATAAACCGTATCAACGGTCGTCTTTGTCGGTACCCCATCAAAGAATTCAAGCGCGCCAATGGAGGTGTCGACCTTATCCGGCGTCGTAATCGAGACCGGAATATCGGTGGTCATCTTCATCTTCGGTGGTTGCGCTGCAAGCGCATTCAGACTGGTCGCCAGCAAGCCGCTGACAGCCAAGGTCGCTAATAATGGCACCGGCTGCAGTTTCTGCCAGAGCCTGTAAAAACAGTTTTAAAATTATTTCACCAGCTCCACATCATTCGGGATCCAGGTCTTCTCATTGAATGCCTTGAGCGGTCCGTAGTAACGGATGTACACAAAGAAACCCTGGTCAGGTAAGGTCTTGACCCAGTTCTCGGCCGCAATACCCTCCGGCTTCTCATTGGAGAAGTAGATGTCAATGGAGCCGTCCTTGTTGGTCTGCGGCGGTGGGTCCTGCTGGCTACTGATGCTTGGGTAGGGCTGACTCTGGATCTCACTGCGGGTCCACGGATCGTAAACGGTGACAGCCCAGAACAGTGCAACCGGAACCTTTGGCAGGACATTCAGCTTGTAGGTCTTATTACCCTCCAGAGGCCGACCTTCACTGTCTTTATAGGTCGTCTGGTATCTGGACCCTTTACCTTCGGGCATCTGGGCGGCCATGGCCGGCGTAATCCCGTCGGCGGTGAAATGGAACGCGGTGCGTGCGCCGAGGTTGATGTAGTCGTTCTGGTAGAAGGTCGAGTTGTTGGTGATGTAGGGGCTCTCCCACTGCCGGCCTGGATACACCTTGGCATTTTCGTCGCGGCTGTCAAAAGCGATAACACGGGACATTGCGACGCCCTCGTCTGCGGCAGCAGCGAAGATCTTCTGCATACGGGCGTCTGGGTCAAACGGCTTGCCTTTCTCAATTCCAAGAGAAGCAAGTTTACCCAGAAGTTCTTTTCCAAAAGCCTCAGCCGGTTCGTAACTGATAATCTCATGCATCCATTTGAACGCGGAGGCATTTTCGGGTACCAGCGTGTCGAATGGCATACCAGTAACATTGGTAACGCGTGGTGCACGCGGCCCGGACTTCAGCGGATACACCTTGGCGTTATCGCGATAGAACTGCACCACCTTGTCGCCGTAACCCACTACGTCGGCATTGGCCCGCAGAAACGAGAACGCCATATAGGTCGGAGAGCGCACCACAAAGTAGCCATCGGGCACGTCGCCGTCGTAGCCAGGCGGCAGGATCAGGTACTTGCCTCCTTTACCCATGTCCTGACCCGTCGGGCCGACATCGGCCAAAAACAGGAAATTGTGATCATCGATCGGTCCCATCACGTCGGGTGGCACCTCGACGACCGTCGGCCCGTCCCTCTTCAGGTCGAGCACAAAAAAGGAATAGAGGCTCTCGGTGTTGCCGGTCAGAATCAGTGGCGTGGAGTCCAGCCGATTCGCAGTCACCATGATGTCCGAGCTGTCGCGCATGCCCAGGTCTCTCACCCAGCCCTTCATCAGGCCGTGCGACGAGAGTGCAGGATACATGTCAAGATAGAGTTGGGTGGCACGCTGCAGATCCATCTCGTCGTAGACTTTCTGCACCGTTTCTTCTGTCGGGTAGCCGCCGGGGAATTCAAGCGTCCCGTATCGGGTCTTCATCTTATCGGGCGCCGGCTTGAAGTCTCCGGGCGTGTATTTAGCTTCACTGGCGGACTGTTCGAAGAAACTCTTTTCCTGCATGGCGTAGACCGGTGCAACCACACTGGCCGCCATCAGTCCGGTAATGGCAAACTGCATTAATAATTTCGTTTTCATTTCGAACTCCTTAGTTTCGTGATTACGCGGGAGTTGTGATTCTTAATGCACAACCCCCGCCCTCTCGTCGGTGATTTTGTAGTTACTTAATCAGCACTACTTCACCAACGCGATCTCACTGGGCCGCCACTTCTTGTCGTACCAGTCCTGAAGCGGGCCGTAGATTCGCCACAGCATGTTCCAACCCTTGCCGGGAACGGTCTGGATCCAGTTCACCTTTCCATCGGGCTTCCTGGGGCCGATGTAGACGTCGTAGGAGCCGTCGGCATTCTGCACTGTAGCCTTGTCGATACTGGTCACGCCCGGATAGGGATTGTCGGTCTGCAGCAGGGAACGAGTCTGGTTGTCGTAGACCGTGATGTCCCAGAAGCGCTTGGCCGGAATATTGGGTGGAATGTGGATTTTATAGGTTTTGCTGCCATCGAGATTATTGCCTTCGGCATCGCGCAGGCCGATCACGTACTGGGATCCACCACCGATCGGCGGCTTGACCATCGCCGGGGTGATACCGGTGGCATAGAAATGGAAGCGGGTCCGTGAGTTGATCAGGCTGACCCCATCATTGAGGAACTCGTGGCTGCCGCCGGCGAAACCGATCTCCCAGCTCTTGCTGCCGGGCCATAACACGACATTCTCGTCACGGTTACGCCAGATTATTGCCCGCTGTGTTGCGGTTCCCACCTTGGCGGCATCGGCCAGTATCTTTTTCATACGGGCATCCGGTGCAAAAGGCTTGCCCTTCTCGATACCAATCGCGCGCAGCAGACCGAGAATCTCCGGGTTCTCTGCCGAGTTTGGCTCTTCCTGAACGGTGGTGTTGACCTCTTCAAAAAATGTATGGTCCTGGGCGTGCAAGGTGTTGAAATCCTGCATGGCCGTGTTGACCCATGTGACTTCCTTCGGATCACTGCCCAGCGGGTAGAGGCGGAAGTGCTGCTTCATGTTCTTGACCACCGGATCGGGGTCGAAGTTTTCCATAAAGCCGCGCATCGCCAGCCAGTGGCCGTTGGTCTTGGATTGCTTGACGATGTAGCCGCTTGGGATCTCGCCCTTGTAGCCCGGCGGCACCAGCAGGAATTTTCCACCCTTGCCTTTATCCGGACCGGCATTGCCGAAGTCGGTCAGATAATGGAACCAGGCGTCATCGATAATGCCGAGTACGTTGGGTGGGGTTTCCATCACCATCGGGCCGTCTTTGAGATCGATCCACATGAAGGTGTAGACCACGGTGGTATTTCCCGTCAGGAGCAAGCCCTTGGAGTCCAGCCGCCCGTCCCAATAGATCATGGTCTCGTTGTCCGGGCCCCACTTCTGGATACCCTTGCGGAACCCCTGCAGAGAAGCCGTCGGGGTGGTCATGATCATGGCTTCCACGGCACGTGAGAAATCGAGCTGATCCCAGACCTTCTGTGCCGTTTCTTTTGTGGGTACGCCATCAACGAAGTTCAGGGTGCCAATGCTCGTTTCCATCTTGTCCGGTGTAATGACATTGCCCGGGATGTCGGTGGTCATCTTCATCCTGGGGGTCTGGGCCTGGATCGGCGCCGCCAAAGCTATGGTCATCAGCCCGGCAACGGCGAGAGCCGATACTGGTCTATTTGTCATGGTCGTCTCCTGGATGCTTGGTTCGAAGTACTCAACCCAATTGATTAGCTTGAGTCGTGGATGCGGTTTGCTTTGCTTCAACTCTCATTCCGGCTCGTCCGCTTGCTCAACTTTGACGATCGGCAGGTGCAGGTCGTGAAGGGTTTCCAGCACGCCGCTCAGCTCCGCCTGGTCATGGACTGGCCCGCGCAGCTCGGTGTGCGGAGCACCGGTACCCCGGGTTACGGAAGTGATTTCCATACCGGCCAACCGGCCGCTCCACTCTTCGCCCAGGAGACCCTGGACGACAATGCGATAGATGGCCGGCCCGCCGAATTCGAGGTCCGGGTAATCTTTTTTGCCTGATATCATTTTGACAGCTACCTCTGTCTATGCAGCGACTACAGCGGGACGCTCGGAATCGGTAAAGTAAGTGTTAACACGAAGGTGTCGCCTTCAATCGTGCTTCGGTTGCCTGACTCCCAGAAGTAGCGTGCGTTCAGAAAACCGTACAGCTTGCTCTTTGACGCGATCGGAATATTGATCTCCGGACCCAGACCAAACCCCCGATTTTTACCCGGCGTGATTCCGGCGGGAAATGTGATACTGGACCCGAAATCGTCGTCGGTGATCTTCCACTGTGCGTAGTACGCGAGCCCCACATTGACGGCGCCCCCCTTGAACGACTTGCCCAGTCCACCCTCCAAAGTCAGAATGTCACCCACTCTGACGTCGGAGTCCTTCTTGTCGCTGTGGGTCTCGTAGAAGGCCGTGGTAGCGAAATTCCAGGTGCGCGCTTCGTCCAGGTAGACCGTAGTCCCGGCAAACAGCTCGAGACTCCACATGCCCATGCCGAGATTGTCGTCAGCGCCCGCCTCGTATCTCCCCGTCGGCGCGAACACGCCGATGCCGGCGGTATAGTCCGCCCTGTCGGTATGCCAGCCCAGGTTGATGGGCTGTACGTAGAGATCGGTGAAACCGGTGCTGGTGCTCTGGTCGATGCCCAGGATCGGGCCCTCCAGTTTATTGTCGGTAAACGCGGGCCAGATCATGAAACTGTAGTTCCCGCCCAGGATCTTGTGGTCCGTCACGTGCCAGAGACCAATGCCGTAGCCGTTCGCGTCCAGGGATCCCTGCCTTACCGCATTGCCGTCGCCGTCTCTCAACGTGTCACCCCGGTAGCCGTAGTACAGAAACGACAGGTATGTGCCGGGATCCGGCTGGGTGCCGGACGTCAAGCCGAAGTCGCCGGTAAGGTTGTGGCCCAGCAACTGGGCATTCGCCGGGCTTGAAATCATGATCAACATCAACCACATACTGGTCGCTATCGTCACGATGGGCATCTTCGTTTTCATCACAATCCTCCGTTTAGCGAACAGAATTCGCCCCAGGTCGCGCGCAGTCCACATCAAGGATGTAGTTTGCCGCCTGTCCCCCGATGGCGAATCCCCATAGATGAGGGGGAAATAAGGGGGAAATAAGCAGTGCTATACGGAGAACGACGCCCGGACGGTGGCCAGGCGGAGCGGGCTACGACGGCGGAACGATCCCTATTTTGACCGCTTCTGCCACTGCCTGTCGGCGATTGCTGACGCCGAGCTTTTGGTAGATGTGTTTGAGGTGGTAGTTCACAGTGTGCGTCGAGATGAAC
>CAMYOI010000335.1 GCA_947259955.1 uncultured Gammaproteobacteria bacterium | reverse complement strand
CAAACCGCATGCTGCGTTCGATGCGGCGGGGGCTGGAAACGGGACCACGGTGAACTCTACCCGGGCACGAAGGAGGAAACTCCGGATACTGACAAGAGTACGCCTCACGGGTTACCGCGCCAGTCCTCGACCCTACCGGGTATTTGGCCTGAACGCTAACTTTGACCCTTTGCGGTCGGTCGGATCGTTTAGTAAGAAGCGGCAATCTAGCAAAAGCGACATACCTATAGAGGGTAACCGGAGAAACAGGAGCAACAAGGTATGCCGCTATATTCGTTGGGTTTTTGAAGCCTTGTCACGCGAAATTGACGAACTGGGATCAAGTAACCCGGTTATTCGGACCGTCAGCCTCCGGGTACCTCTCAAACAAATATGGTCCGTCCGTCTCGCGGACATAGATCGTATACGTTATGAGGTTCTTTTCCGGGGTCCACTTGTGCAACTGATAACCGGGCGCCTCCGGGACGAACTCGGAAGGGCGCTCCAGAGTCAGGTCGAGCACCAGTTGCATTCCCATGCTCGGTGCAGTACTGACGACGGTACCTCGCCATCTAACGTGTGCCTCCCGGTGTATATGCCCGCAAATAACGCGCTCTATGTTCATATATTTTTCGATAACATCCCCTAATCGATCCGCACCAACGAAACCATCAACATCGGTTTCCAAAACCCCACACTTAACCGGGGGATGATGAATGAAAATAACCGTTGGTTTCTCTTTAGCCTCGGACAGTCGCTCGTCGAGCCACGCTGCCCTGGTCTCGCATATCTCACCTCCTGGTGCACCAGGCACCGTGCTGTCCATGGCAATCAAACGAACATCGTAACCCTCGATCACATAATTCATAAAACCCTGATCCATAGATGGGCAGGCATGTCCGCCAAACGCAGACCAAAGGATCGATCGATCATCATGATTGCCGGGGATGATGTAAAAAGGGTACTGGAGCTTGCTCAACAGGCTTGCCGCCCTTTCCGCTTCTTCCGCAAGGCCTGTATAGGTGATATCCCCCGTCACCAGCACGATGTCCGGCTGTGGGTCGAATTGATTTATATGATCGACACAGCGGGTGAGCTTCTCCGCTGTTGGCACGATACCATATGCCTTCTTATCCCACCCGGCGATATGTGTATCACTGATCTGCGCGACTAGCATTCAACTCTTTCTTCAAAACCTGTTTTTCCATTGATCTTGAAGCAGCATGCATTAGATGTTTACCAACTGTGCACACATGCGTGACTTCAAAGATCTATTACCCTAGGGCAATGTCTCCTTCTGGTTGCGAAAGCACCAGTTCAACAAAATATCGCCAATGGCGGCAATGGGCAAGTTGCGCGTATACACTCATAAGATTCCGACGAGTAGCAGTGGGGTGGGTCGACCAGCTGGTGCGGAGCTGCAGCACGACCGGCGCTCAGCTCTAGGTATGTCCGCAATGGGCTGATATTGCGGCCAGAAATGCCGAGTTTCACGAAGGTATACCACGATTGCCGCAGGCGAATCCACCGTCGCCGGTATAGATGATTCGTATTGAACAGTCTCTGGAGTCGCACTGTCTGCAGTGTAGTCGGTGAATCAATGCTGGGATCTCGACATCCTCAACGAGACTCACTGATGCTCGTTGGTCGCATTCACCGCAGAAAGCCGCGATGGTGAATCGTGCTGGATCGAAGTCGCGGAGCTTGTTAGGCGCAGGCTGAATCACATCGAAGTCATTCCGGGCTAACGGTCTACCAGAACCTGACATACAAGTTTTTTGATCAGGATGAGATTACGCGTTTATTCCTGATCACACATCAGTTGATCTCCTCTTCGGCGGCTACGGCCTATCGCGCCGCAAGGTGCTTATCGAGAAATGAAAACACCTTCTTCCAGCCTTCAAGCATCGGCTCCGGCTTGAAGCCCGAGCGTTCGTAGTTAAAGAAAGCGTGACCCACCCCGTCGTAGCGATAGAACTCATAACTCTTGCCAAGCTTCTTCAGCACGGCCTCGGTGCGGTTCACCTGATCGGCGGTGGGATTGCCGTCGTCGTTGCCGAACAGGCCGATCAGCGGGATCGTAAGCTTTTCGGTAAGATCGATCGGTGCGACCGGCCTTTTGTCGTTGAGCTGCTTCGGATCGTCGACGATCACGTTGCCGCCCCAGCAGTCGACCAGCGCGTCGAAACCTGGTACGGTGCAGCCGGCGAGGTAGGCATGCCGGCCGCCCGAGCAGAATCCCATTACCGCGACCTTTCCATTGCTGTAAGCCTGTCCACGCAGATAGGCCAGCCCTCCCGCAGCATCGCCCATCACCTGCGAGTCGGGAACGCCCCCGGCCTCGCGCACCCGGGCGCCGACATCGTCGGGGCTGCCAGAGCCCTCACGGAAATAGAGGTGGGGGCAGAGGGTGGCGAAACCGTGATGCGCTAGCTTACGCGTCTGCTCCATCATCCACTCGTCCCATCCGGGCATATGATGGATCAAAACGACGCTGGGAAATGGTCCGCTACCGGATGGACGGGCGAGGTAAGCCTCGCCCTTGTCGCCGTTATGGCCGGCGAAAGTGACCACCTCTGCGATCATTCCTCCATAGGACATGCCGGTTCCTACCGTGGTTGTTGGATCAGCGGATCTTGGCAGGACTATAGCATGCAGAGACCCGGGAGATGCTGGAGCGCGCAAACGCGAATCGCTTATCCGAGCCGAAATGTCCGCACCTTAGCCGGTTTCGGAAGTAACTCTGCACTAAGCGAAGGCCCGTTCCGGGCAAGCCATTCCGCCAGTTTCCAAGTCCGTTGTAGCATGATGACTAAGGTTAATCTTCGCGTAGTACGATACTCAATAAAACGGATTGTCTCCAAAGCAACCGGCGGCCATTGGATCGATTTAGATTTACTGAAAAACGAAATGGGGTCGTAGTTTTTCATTGCTGTGATTCATTTATCCAGGAAAGAAGTGCCACCCGGAACTCAAGCTAATCGCCATCGAGTCGCGCAATTTAAACTGAATCCGTAAGATGGTGATGTCTATGCGTTGTACTTTAATCTCGCAGTACGTATTCGTTCGCGATTGGGCAAATGAGTGCGGTCAACCCGTCTTGAGTGTTTAATCAATTTCAGCAAGCCCACGCCAATAGAGCAAAACTGTTCGTGAGACATGATAATTTTTAATTCGCTTCAATTGAACGGTTCGCGTGACTCTTCGATAGCGAAAAAATGTGGGTACTGAACTCAGCCTAAGTCATTAAGTTGGCAATAGAGCCACCAGTGGTTAGGTGTTATCTGATGTGAACCATCAATCAATGTGATCATAGAGATTTGATGAACACCCCCACCCCCATCAAAAGTTCACAGCATGTGACAAGGGAGCGCGCGGGGCACAGCTTTTTGCGCGCGTTATTTCCAAAGTTTACAATGAGTTTAGAGAAGTTTATGAGGATTTTATAAATGGCAAGACGAGGTCCAAGAGGAAATTCACCTGAAGAAATTGTGCTGAAAAACTCCCGGCCGTCCGGAGCATCCTGAATCTGATTATTCAGTATCCGAACTAATGTGCGATTTGAGTTGGCAGTCAGAAAAAGCGGACGCTAGCTAAGAATGCCCAACCGTCCGGAATTTGCCGACCTTACTTTGGAAGATAGGGCGTGACTTCGACCGCTGTGCATCCCGGGTTGCAATTTGCCACTCTTTGTATCAACACATCATCGCAAGGACGCGATCATGTTGCAGTTGCCGGCGGGCCGGCTCGGTCGAATACGAACGCCATCGTCCGGAACGGACCCTTCTTTACCAAGTGGTCTAAGAATACTATCCCGCTTTAGAGGCGCAGTGGGCTGCCGAGGGCAAGGGGTTGCCGGATTACGTGCGGCGGGAGTTCGAGGATTGCCTCCAATGCGGTCTTTCCTTCACAGCCGGTGCGCCAATGGGTGCTGAGTTTCCCGTATCCGCTGCGTTTCCTGTCTTCACGACAATCTAGCACCACCGCTCGAATTATTGGATACTACTTAATTATGATTCATCTCAACAATTGAATTGCGATGAATACAAACCATGAGCAAGATCTTCATTTCCTATGTCCGGGCTGATTCCGAAGCAGACACCGGACGACTCTCAGATACGTTGACGCGCGAATTACCTGACGCCACCTTATTCCTAGACGCACGCGATATAGTATTAGGCACCAATTGGAAGCGAATAGTAGAAAGGGAAATTGAAGAAACCGCCGTTGTTCTACTGATCATGGGGCCCGACTGGGGGCTGTCGGATGCAGTTGAACTAGAGCTGACACTTGCCTTCAGATCCAATGTTTCCGTAGTACCAATCCTGTTCCGTAATGCGGATATCGTTGAGTTGACACGCGAGATCCCAGATCGGGTTGCAGAACTCAGAGACAGGCACGCACTGCAAATCAATCATGCCACTTGGGAACGCGATACCACACCATTGGTGGAATTGCTCAAGAAGATAGTCGCCGATCCTTTGCGAGCACGGATTATCATTGATCCACCAGATCCTGAGCGACTTCTAGCAGCGGACCTATCATCCAGTAATAAGATAGCATTAGTCAATTATGCACAGGACCTTGCCGAATGTTTAGCAGATGAACAGGTTTATCGGGATGCAAAAAAGGCCGCAGAACATTTTGAAGAGGATTGCAGGCGAAAGCGAGAATATGATTCTGAAATGAGCAGTCTCTGGGGCGCATATAAAAACATTAGAGCGGCTCCACCGATTTTGAATCAAATAGTCGAAGCTGGAAGGAAACGACTCGAGATTGAACAAAAGGCGCGGGAGGTCCTGCGCCGATGATGAGGAACTCTTAGCCAAATTGACTGAGATGCATAGGGAATTCAGAGAAGCGGTCGAGGAACTCAAGTACGATGGTATGCCAGTTACACATCCAAGAGAGCTGAAAGATGAACTTGTTGAGGCGATTGCAAATGCTAAGGAAACTCTGATTAATTCAGTAATTAGTCATTGCGAACGAAGTGAAGCAATCCAGTACTGTTGTCCTGCAGGAACTTCTGGATTGCCGCGTCGCTCTGCTCCTCGCAATGACACAATTAATCAGAGTTTCCCTAAAGCTCGCTTGAGGGCAGAACTGCCGGGCATTACAAAGCGGTATCCCGATCGTGAATGGCCCGCGTGATTTACACGAGATGTCTATTGTGTTGGACGCATTCGCTCGTTACTCGTAGTCTTTTACGATAGTATCTCGGAGGAATCACACTTAAGCCCACAATCGTAACAAAATCTCGATGGCGGAGACTCCATCAAGAAAGTTTGCCGTTATATTGCACGCCGATGTGGACGGTTCGACCCTGATCGTCCAGTCGAATGAGACACTGGCTCATCAGCGCATCTCTCGCATTCCAAGCGGCCAATGTTATTCACTCGACCGACACACGTCAGCGATGCTAACCAGGCCATCGTGCGGCCGCACTCGTGCTGGACGGCGACGAATGCTCAACAGAGGTGCTCTCGCATCCGTAAATAGCCTGTCGCCGCGAACTGCGCGTCTGAATCCTACCCGCGATGACGCTGTCATCCGGGCAAGCGCGACGCCCGTGAGCGCCTTGAAGCACATTGCCGGTGAACGGCATAGCGGTTATCCCGCCTATCCGTCGGATCGATCCCGCCGACATCCCCCCGCCGAGGGATTTCATCAAAGAAGCAAGAAAGCGCCTGGTCTTCTGAAGAATATTTGATTGCCGTCATCCCCCTGACGCAAACTCCGCCTTATAATTGCTGCATTGCAGCATTCCAATGGAAACAGGACCATGAACAATCCAATCGTAAAACTCGAAAAAAGCGCCGAACTCAACACTAACGTAGCCACGATTCATCAGCACCGGGCACGGAGGGCGCAGCAGTCGTACACCGAGCGCATGGAAGCGGCGCTCAGATCCTGCGCGCCCGCAGGGGAAATAAAGAGCCCTTGGGAAGTGTGGCAGGAGTGGTACGAGTACAGCACCGACGCGGCGCAGCGATCGCTCCTGTTCTGGGACATCATTCGCGAGCGGGGCAATGGATTCGTCGAGCACGAAAAAGCCGGCAAACCCCCGGTCCTCCACTTTGACTACGAGATCATCATGGACGGCCGGCAACTGGCACGTCCTGTCAACTACGCGCTCACGCGCATCATTCCCCCGGAGGGCGTGGCGATCAATCCGAAGCGGCGTCCCTATGTCATTATCGACCCGCGCGCGGGTCACGGACCCGGAATCGGCGGATTCAAGGACGACTCCCAGGTGGGCGTGGCGCTCGAGGACGGCCACCCGGTCTACTTCGTCATCTTCTATCCCGAGCCCGAGCCCGACCAGACCCTGTTGGACGTCTGCAACGCCGAACGCCGGTTTATCCACGAGGTGCACGAGAGGCACCCCGACAGTTCAGCGCCGGTGGTCATCGGCAACTGCCAGGGCGGCTGGGCGGCGATGATGCTCGCGGCGGCGGCGCCTGAGGACACCGGCCCGATAGTGATCAACGGTTCGCCCATGTCGTACTGGGGAGGCGCGTGGATCGAGGGCGAGGGAGACAATCCCATGCGCTACACCGGCGGCCTGCTGGGCGGTTCGTGGCTGGCGTCGCTCGCCGCCGACCTGGGGGGCGGGATCTTCGACGGCGCGGACCTAGTGCAGAACTTCGAGAACCTGAATCCCGCCAACACCTTCTGGGACAAGTACTACAACCTCTACTCCCGGGTCGACACCGAGCGCGAACGCTTCCTGGACTTCGAACGCTGGTGGGGCGGGTTCTATCTGCTCAACACCAGTGAGATCGACTGGATCGTCCAGAACCTGTTCGTCGGCAACAAACTTTCGGCCGGAGAAACGAAGAAAGCCCGGGGCAAGTACTTCGACCTGCGCTCCATCCGTTCGCCCATCATCGTGTTCGCCTCGATGGGCGACAACATCACCCCGCCGCAGCAGGCTTTCAACTGGATCGCCGACCTCTACGGCAGCACCGAGGAGATCAAGGCCCGGGGGCAAATCATCGTCGGCCTGCTGCACCAGGACGTGGGTCACCTCGGCATCTTCGTGTCCGGGAAGGTGGCCAAAAAAGAGCACAAGCAGATCGTGTCCGTACTCAAATCCGTGGAGTCGCTGCCGCCGGGATTGTGGGGAATGCAGATACACGAGGAGAGGGACGCCGATGGCAAGACCACCTACGACGTACAGTTTGTAGAGCAACAACTGGAAGACGTGGCCCGGCGACTGAACCGGTTCGAGCGCGAGGACGAAAAAGCGTTCGAGGCCGTGGCCGAGATTTCCGAGTTCAACCAGCGCGCCTACGAGTTGTTCGCCCGGCCGCTGGTGCAGGCATTTTCGAACGGGGCCGCGGCGGAGAATGCGCGCACGTTCCACCCTATGCGCTTTCAGCGCTGGGTTTTTTCGGACCTGAATCCGCTGATGTGGTGGCTGAAGCCGGCGGCATCGGTGGTGGAAGACCAACGCCAGTCTGCTCCCCCGGATTCCAACCTTTTCCGCGGTACGGAGGAACTGGTGTCGGAAGGGATCAGCGCATCGTTCGATCTGTACCGCGATCTACGCGACGCGGCCAGTGAAGCCCTGTTCATGTCGGTGTACGGAAATATGTACACGTTCCGGATGGCGGACACACGACAAGAAGAGGAAATAGATCCCGCAGCGGAGACTGCCAAATTCCCCTGGGTCAAGGACGCCCTGTCGAATGTGGACAAGGGCGGTTATATCGAAGCGTTGACCCGGACGGCGTTTTTACTCAGGCGCAAGGGTGTTCCAATCCCCCTGACCAGGATGGAACTGACCAAGGCCTTCATCGAGAAGAACGCCGATCTAGTGCCGGACCCGCCGCTGCACGAGTTGCGAAATATCCGGGGCCAACAGGCGTTGATCGTCGGTATAGATCCCGAACTCGCACTACAGACCCTGCCTGTGCTGCTGTCCGATACGGAAGACTGTACCCGATTCATGACCCTGCTGGAGCGGGTGATCAGCGATCCCGACGTGCCCGATCTGACCATCGGCCAGATCGGCATGGTCGATCGAATCCGGATGGTCCTGGAAGCGGCGAAACCGAGGGCCCGCATGCAGACGAGGGCTGCCGCAAAGCCGGCGGCCCGCACAAAGGCAAAGTCCGCAGCAAAACCAGCGGTCCGCAGGCAGAAGAAGGCTGCCGCAGAACCGGTAACCCGCGCACGG
>CAMYOI010000334.1:1624-13641 GCA_947259955.1 uncultured Gammaproteobacteria bacterium | reverse complement strand
CCATCATTATCACGCTCGGATTTCTTTGGACATCGTGGCTCTTCATCGGCGTCTATATCGGGTGGCGTGATGGGTCTATGAATGCCGGTGCGGCGATGATGACGATGCTGCGCGGGCTGCTTGTGTTAGCGGTGATTGGTGCGTTTATCCGCTGAATTGATACGAAGTCAACAAACATTGTCAGGAGAGTGTGCAATGCAGACAACCATTTACGACTTTGGCCAGAGGGCGGGTAACTTTGGCCGCTCAGTCCTTAGGGGTTTGGGTCCTTATTCGCTCCCGTTATTGGCGTTCGCTATGAGCAACGCCTGGGCGGACCTTCCTGCACCCATCGACCCCGACTCGGGTGCAGCCGACGACGGGGACTTCATCGACTACTTCAAGTTCACCGTGAAGGATATCTTGTTGATCGGCGCGCTGGTCATCTCCACGGTCTCGTTCCTGATCGTCTCGATCTCTGCGTTCATGAAGTTCAATGAAGCACGGCGCGATCGAGCCGAGTGGGGCGAGGTGTTCACGCTGGTGGGTGTTGGCGCATTCCTCTTGGTTGCCACCGGGTACCTGCTTAACCAGACCCTTGACATCATCGTGTAACCCATCCGAAGGCGGCAGCAATGGACGACGACGCAATCTCGCCGGATGACGCCTATCTCGAAGAGGTGATGGCGGAGCGCATGAATACAGAACCCATGATTCTGCGAGGTTGCACCTCGTCCGAGCTGTTGATGCTGGTCGTGATTGCGATCGCGATCTGGATTCCGTTAAGCATACTGGTGGCGTGGCTTCTAGACGCGATCGCCATGGCGATGGGCATCGCCGGCATCGGGGTACTGGTTACTGTCGTCATGATGGCGACGCTTTTCCAGCGAATTAAGCGTGGCCGGCCCGACGGTTACACCCAACAAGCGACTGCCGTTTGGTTGCACCGCAGGCGCTGGCGCCGATCGAAATTCTGTTTGCCCGATGGAATGATGTCCTTGGGCCGAAATCAGGTGAGGCCATGAACGGAAGTGGATTCAAGACCATTGTCGACAAACAAGAAGCACACATCGTGACGCTGCGTGTGTTGCTTGGTGCGTCAATCATTCTCATCCTCTTACTGTGGTACGGTTGGAAGTCGGCGCCGGGTATGATCGATGTGCACGTGCCGCCGAACCTCACCGACGGCGCGGTCATGCCGATCCATACGATTCCGGAGCCTAACGTTTACACGTTTGCGAACCACATCTTCCAACAGATGCACCGGTGGCCGGAAGACGGCAGCAAAGACTATCAACAAAACATCTATAGCCTGCAGTACTTCCTGACCCCGCGCTACCAGGACGCACTATCCAACGACTATCAAAGGAAATACAGCCGGGGCGAACTGAAAGGCACGCAACGCTACGGGCAAGCGGTGGCCGGCCACGTCTATGAGGAGGACCGCGTTGAAAGGATCGGTGACGGCGCCTGGATCGTTTACCTCGATTATGAGATCACCGAACTTGTCGGTGGGATGCGAACCAAGCAAGTCGAGATTCGATACCCCGTGCGGGTGGTGCGTTACGACATCGATCGCGAGAAGAATCGTTGGGGCCTCGCGCTCGATGGTTATCCGGCCGGACTCAGTCCGCGAAGACTTGATGATATTCGGGCCGAAGAACTGGCAATGAGGCATTGAAATAACGAGTCGCGGCGGTGATCCAAACATTGTCCAAATGCCTCCAGTCGTTGGCAGCGCTCACGCTCGGTTGCCTCGTGAGCATTTCAACACACGCTGTAGAACTTGCTTCAACCGAGGTCGTCCGCTGGGACCGCAAGCCGATCCGTTTAACGCTCGGTATCAACCAAGAGCGCATGCTGCAATTCCCCGCCCCCATCCAACCCGGCGTGCCGCCGTCGGTGGCGCGTAAGATCCGCATTCAAGCGATCGATGACACGGTTTATATCACCGCCACGGAGCCGTTTGATTACGAGCGTTTTCAGGTGCGGGAAATGGAAAGCGGGCGCATCTATCTGCTCGACCGGTGGACATGAGCACCCGGTTCGCATCGTCAGGAGCACCGGCGGCAACGAAGGGGCGGTGGCGGTGGATGGTGCGACGGTTACAACAGCCCCCGCAGCAACCTCGTACGGGTATATGGCACTTACGCGTTATGCCGCAAAACAGGTGTATGCGCCGGAACGGCTAACGGACGGACTGCCGGGATTGACCCGGGTCCCACTTGGGAGTCGCCGGAGCACCAGGCGATTGATCGGTGGCGCCTCGGTCATGGCGGTACCGCTGGCATCATGGCGAGCGGCTAACAACGGCGCGAGTCTGTACGTCAGTGCAGTGAAACTGACGAACGTGACCCGTGAGCAGAGGGTTCTCGATCCTCGGCGAGTACGAGGCAACTGGCGAGCAGCAACCTTCCACCATAGTTATTTGGCGCCGGCTGGTCATTCCGCTGATACAACGACGATGTATCTCATCTCCGATCGTCCCTTTCACGAGGCGTTGTCCGGATGGCTGAACTAAGAACGAATAAGTTGCTTCCGATTTTGGGTGTCGGCGCGATGCTGGTGCTGGTTATCGTGGTCTTGAAAGCGGGATTTTTCAGCCACGCGCCGGATTTGGTGAAGTCTTCATTGCGATCAACGTTACCGGCGCCAGGTGAAGAGCCCGACGCCGACACGCCGGCCGATACCATCCGCGCTCTGCAAGGCGAACTGGCCCAGGTGCGCAAAGAATACGAAGACACACGCTCGAGTAACGACCAGCTGATGGGCGAGAACCGTCGGCTCACGCAACTTACCAAGAACATGCGTTCTGAGATTCGCTCCGAAATGTCGCGGGAAATTGAGAAATCAGAGGATCGGCAAGCCTCCCGATCGAAGCAAATGGCGAACAAGCTCAAAGCAGGGATCGATCGCCTCCGTCACCTCATGGACCAATCGCCAAAGACGCGCCGGCGCGCGAGCAGTCAAGACTATGGCGACATCCCGGTTGGATTAGACCGCATTGTCGGGGGCGAGGTCATTTGGGTGACTCCCCTGGACGCAAGTACCGATGAAGGTGGACACCTGATTCCCGCTTCATTGCGCGGGCAGGGTGAGGTGCAACCGGCGGTGCTTAAAGAGGAGGAACGCGCGCCGATCCCAACACCGTTTTTCACAATTCCGAACCTCGCCGCGCTGGTTGGCTCTACCGCCTTCACCGCGATGATCGGTCGCGTGCCGATCGGCGGTCAGGTGAGGGATCCGATTCCGTTTCGCGTCCTGGTGGGCCGGGACAATCTTGCCGCCAGCGGCCTGCGGGTGCCCGTTGAGATTATCGGTATGGTGTTTGAGGGGACGGCCGTCGGTGACTGGACCCTGTCGTGTGTCGAAGGCAGTTTACACACCGCAACGTTCGTCTTCCAAGACGGCACCATTCGAACCGTCAGTACGGGGAACAACAACGCACCCCCCGACGGACGGACCGCGCGCCTGGGGTATGTGGCCGACAAATTCGGCACACCGTGCATCAGCGGTCGAAAGATCAGCAACTGGAAAGAATTGATGGCGCTGCGGGTTGGGTTACGCACCGCGTCTGCGGCGGCGCAAGCCGCGGCAGCCTCGGAAACGTCCACCGTGATCGGCGGCGCAACGGGTTCAATTACCACTGCCGTTGACGGCAGTAAGGGCCGGTTTATGCTCGGACGCGCGGTCTCTGAAGGCGTTGACGAAGTCGATCGCGCTATCGCCGAACGCCTATCCAATCAGTTCGACGCAATTTTCGTCGAGAACGGCAACGAGATCGTTCTCTTGATTCAGAAGGAAATCGCCATCGATTACGACCCCATCGGGAGGAAACTCGATCATGCAGCAATGGTTGATATACGCCGCACTTCTTTTCTTGATTCTACGAGGAGCATCTCGATCGAGTGGGGCAGGGCAGGGTACGGCCAACCGGCACACGGGGAACCGCTTGTGAGGACCCCGGGAATTGCGAACCGCCGGCAGTGGAAACGTCCAATGGTCGACAAGCCCGAGCTGAGCCCCCCGCCCACACCGAAGATCGCCAGTACTTCGAGCTTGTCGGCTACACCCGGCAGGTGCACAGCGAAATCGAAGTGCTCTTCCCCACGTTACCGAATCCGAGGCTGGTGATGTACGTTTTCCCACACTTGGCGGGCGAAGAAAAGATGCCCGTTCCCGGATACGCAACGAGCTTCTCGATGTACTCGAAGACTGAGTTCGCGTTGCCGGGCGAGGTCAGTCAGCAACGTCTCGATCAAAAGGACGGCACGCAGCCACGATCGCCGGTTGAGACCGCAAAGCCTCAGCAGCGTGAAGTATCCGTCCCGTTGACGGGTAGTCGATGAGGGCACCAATGGAATCAATCCCTCGGTTCGTAGAACGATGGTTGCCGGCTCAAAAATCGCGCAACGGCGACCGGAAGTCGACACCTCCTCCGACTGCAGAGGCGGAAGGAGCCGCCAGACTTCGGCGCGCCCGCGAGAGCTTTACCGACTTTCTGCCATGGATGGAATACCAACCGGACACACAAACTTTTCTCCTCGAAGACGGCAAGAGTGTCGCCGCAGTGTGGGAGATCGATCCGATCGGCACCGAAGGTCGAACGAGTGAGTACAAACGGCATGTGCGTGACAAGGCGTTCAACCTCATCGCCGATACGATCCCGGAACACGACAACAATCCCTGGGTTCTACAGGCGTTTATTAAGGACGAACCGGAGCTCTCGGAATTCCTTGAGGCGCACATGCGCTACCGGTTCGGGGCAGCGGTGGGCTCGAAATATACCGAGCACTTCGATCGCCAGCTTACTCGACATTTAAAAGCCATCTGCCGCCCCGAGGGGTTCTTTACAGATGACGATGTGTCGGGTAACCGATGGCGGGGGAAACAGCGACGGATCCGTTTCGTCCTGTATCGAATGAAAGGTAAGGACAAGATCCACCCTGATTTCGACCCCGAAGAGGAACTCAACGAACTGGCTGCGAAGCTCGAGTCGGCATTCGCGAATGCGGGGATCCACGCACGACGCTATAACGGGAAGGACTTTTACAATTGGATGTTGTTGTGGTTTAACCCGAAGCCGGAGATCACCGACGGGGACGTGACCCGCTTGGTCGAACACGCCCCCTATCCGGGTGACGACGATTTGCCTTTTGGGCGAGACTTCTCGGAGATGTTGTGCTTGGCCCCGCCCTACGCCGACCAGCACAGTGGGGTCCTGTATTTCGATGGGTTACCCCACATGGTCGTGACCACCAACGGCCTGCGACGTAAGCCCGCCGTCGGTCATTTCACCGGTGAACAATCGATTGGAAAGGTGACCTACACGGTGCTCGATCGCATGCCGGAACACACCGTTATGGCGATGGCGATTACCTTCACACCGCAAGACGTCGTTCAAAATCAGGTCCAGTCGATTGAGAAGGCATCGGTCGGCGATCAGACCACGGCGGAACTCGCGGCGGAAGAAGCCAAGCGGGTTAAAAGAAAGATGGGCCTGGGCGACAAGCTCTACCCGATGGAACTCGCGTTCTATGTGCGCGGTGAAAACTTGCGTGACTTGCGCCGTCGGTGCAACCAGGTGGCGACATTGTTGTTGTCGGCAGACGTCAACCCGATCAATCGGGATGACGAGCTGCTGTTGCTGGACCGTTACATTTCGATGCTGCCCA
Source organism: uncultured Gammaproteobacteria bacterium (assembly GCA_947259955.1). Classification (GTDB taxonomy): domain Bacteria; phylum Pseudomonadota; class Gammaproteobacteria; order Arenicellales; family JAANXG01; genus JAHEKE01. Next base: position 7,987 of record CAMYOI010000334.1, on the reverse strand, counting down.
TGCGGTTTCGACCGGACGTGAATAAGTTCAACAAACGGTCTCGGTATACGTTTGGAACGCACCTTGCTTCGATGATCCCGATCTATGGCCGGACTACGGGCACGGGACATCCGGGGCTGTTGATGTTCAACCGCGGTGCGGAACCCTTGACTTTCGACCCTTTGCATAAGCAGGACCGGAAGAAAAACGCTCACATGCTGGTGATCGGGCCAACGGGCGCCGGGAAATCGTCTCTGTTGGTTTGGCTGATTATGCAGATGATGGCGATCTATCGACCGCGGCTCTACATCGTCGAAGCCGGTAACAGCATGGGCCTGTTAGCCGAAGACCTCAAACGCCACGGACTGAATGTTTACTCGGTGAGTCTGTCGCCGGGTGCGGAGGTCAGCCTACCGCCGTTCGCCGATGCACTGCGCCTGCTTGAAGACCCAACCGAAGTGGAGCCGGACGACGAGGACGATCTCGAGGGCGACGACGAACTCGACAGTGGTCGGGACATCCTCGGGGAAATGGAAATTGCCGCCAGGATCATGATCACGGGCGGCGAAGACAAAGAAGAAGCCAGAGTAACGCGGTCCGATCGCCGCGTGATACGGGAGGCAATCTACAATGCGGCGCTGCAAGTCCGACGGCGCGGTGGCGACATGGTGCTACCGGAACACGTTTCCGATGCCATGCTCGAGGCGAGCGAGAATCAAGGTCTTACCGATACGCGGCGCGACCGTATCAGAGAAATGGCGGACAGTATTGCGCTCTTTACCGACCGGCAATCGTTGGCGGGGCACCTATTCAATCGGCAAGGTAAAAACTGGCCAGGGGCTGACGTTACCTTGGTCGACCTTGGGATGCTGGCGAAAGAAGGATATGAAGGAGAGCTGGCGGTCGCTTACGTTTCGCTGATGAACCACATCAATAACGTCGTAGAGCGCTATCAACACGCCGCACGGGAAACGCTCGTGGTCACCGACGAGGCGCACATCATTACCACCAATCCTCTGCTCGCCCGCTACGTTGTCAAAATCACAAAGATGTGGCGCAAGCTCGGTGCGTGGTATTGGGCGGCGACCCAAAACCTTGAAGACTTTCCGGATGCGTCGAAGCGAATGTTAAACATGATGGAATGGTGGTTATGCCTGGTCATGCCGAAAGAAGAGGTAGACCAGATCGCTCGCTTCAAAGAATTGAACGAAGAGAACAAGCGGATGTTACTCGATGCCAGAAAGGAGCCCGGTAAGTTCGTCGAGGGCGTCGTCCTGTCGGACACGGTGCAAACGATCTTCCGAACGGTTCCACCCGCGTTGGCGCTCGCCCTTTCGATGACGGAGAAACATGAAAAGGCGCAGCGCGCGCAGCTGATGGAAGAGCTGGGCCTCGAATCTGAACTTGATGCGAGTTACGAAGTCGCGAAGCGGATTGAGCTGAAAAGATGAAAAGGGTAGGGCAACGGACAGCCTCGTATGCACTGACGGCGATCGCTGTGGTCCTCGTTATGGCCGGCCCACGCGACTTGGCGCATGCCGATGCCGAACTACCGGCAACGATGGACATATTCACGAGTTCGGAATTCCCAATCGAACGGATCGGTTTCATCGCAAATACGGCGCGAGCGCGAGCCACGGAACTCACGCTCTACCGCGTTGACAGCCTTGAAGAGCTGGAGCAGCTTCTCAATGAAAACCTTCCGAACGATCCAGAGCGTGCTCAGGCGATGGCGCTTCAACGACTGCACGCCGGCGGTGCACGAATAAGACAGCTCGCCCAGAAAGGCGCGGAGGCCCTTGAACTGACCCTTCGTTATGGCATTGATCGCTATCCCGCGATGGTATTCAACGGCGGCGAGACCGTGATCTACGGGATGACGAACGTCGAAGAGGCGGTGGCGATTTACTTAACCGAGAGGCGTCGACGTTGAAGAAAGTGGCGCATGCCTTGGTGATCTGTGTTGTTCTATTGGCCGGAGCGCCGGGGCGGCCGGCACATGCGGGTACCGTAACCAGTTCTGAAATCATCAGGGCGGGTACCAATTTTGCCTGCATGGCGTGGCGGCTGTCTGGCGTGTGTTTCTTTCTACGCTGCAACGGCTTCTATTGTTCGATCGAAACGTCAATCCAAGTCAGCCATTTCAGCCCGGATCTGGTGGTTACTTCTTACAACACCTTAGGCGAGTCACCCTGGACGGAGATCCGCGGCCGCTACGGCGCCGCGCAGGTCGCCGCCAACCGAGCGCAGTATGCGGTACAGGGCATCGACCCGCTTGTCGGGCCCGCGGGCGGTAATTTTACGGAGCCGGAGCCTAACGAAACCGGCCATAAAAACGCGATTTTTAAAGACTCGGAAGTCGTGGGGTCACCGGGAAACATGGCCACGATTGCGGCGAGTTTGGGGCTGCCGCTTTTCTGCCCGATGACGGCGGTGGCGCCGGTGTTTCCGTATTACCTTTCCGGCCTCGACACGCTGGCATGGCGGTCTGCGTTGACGGAAATCATCTACCTCGCGACATGGGTCCCGGGTTTACGTGAGGTGGGGAACTTTCCCTTCAATACATGGGGAAGCGTACATCCGAGAAATGGATTCATTCACCAGACCGAAGATCCGAAAGCGGGCGCAGTCATTGCACAACGCGCGGCAGACGTCGCTACCCGCACCGCGCAACCGCATGTGTACGTGCCGGTGGGGTCGGTTCCGGGGTGGCCTTCGGGTGGTAAGAAAATGTGGGAACCGGGACCGGTCCTGGAAAACGACCCCAAAAATTCGAAATGGCAAATGCTGGTTCCGGAAACATCGCAGCGGTGCGAAGCGTTCGGTGAAAACGACACGTCGAACGTCTTTACCGGTTGGTCAGCGAACAAGGTCGACGAGTCCGCCGACTATGCATGGAACCTTTGGCGCTATTACCAATGCTGTGATGACGAAGGCATATTTCTCTTTGTGGTGGAGTTCTAGGCGATCTCTATGAAACGCATACGCAAAATGGGGTTGGCAGCGGTTTGTCTCGCTGGGATCACGCCGGCCTTAGCGGAAGCCTTAGCGGAACAGCCGATTACGGGTCAGGGCGAGTGGTACTACCAGATTGGTGGCGCAGAACCCATATCGCCGTCTCCTAATCCAAACGTCACTAGCATTGAAATCGGCGGATCGATTGGTCTAGGCCTCGGCGCGTGCGGGGATCTGGACCCGGTCCTGGCTGTTTCGAACATCCTGGATGACATCAAAGACGGTATAGACCAATTCGAGGACGCCATGGTCCTTGCGGCGAACTCCGCAATCGCAGCGCTGCCCGCGATTATTTTACAGCGGGCCAATCCAGGTCTGTACGATCACTTCCAAAACGCAGTATTGGCCGCGAAGGCACGCGTGGACGTTGCGACGAAATCGTGTGAACAAATAGTGGCGGAAGCCGCCCGGGGGGAAAATCCGTTCGCAGATTGGATCAGAGTTTCCCGTTCATATTCCTGGAATCAAGAGCTCGCGGAGGAGGGCAACGACCCGGTGACGGCAAAAGACGACGTCGACACAGCCCATGGTGATGCAGGCGTGCCCTGGTTGGGTGGTGACCGCGGGGGCTTGGATCAGGATCCAATTCGAATAATCTACGACACCACGCGTGCCGGGTACAACGTCACCCTCAACCGCGAGCCCGCGGCCGAAGGGGCGCCCACGGTCGGGGATCCGCCACCTCGGCTTTTCGAACTGTGGGGGACCCCGGAAGAAGCCGGTGAATGGGCTGCCGAGGTTCTAGGAGACGAAATCATCGCTACCTGTCGCGATTGTGTGCCCACAACGCTTCCAGGCACCGGTATCCCGCCAAAATACGAAGCGGAGAAGGCACTCATTGGACCGCTGTTGGTGGATCTGGTAAGCGGCGCAACCGCCCCTACCCTGGAGAACCTACAAGAAGTCTCGGCGCCTGCCATGATCGTTAGTCGTCAATTGATCGAGGCGATACGCAATACACCGGATGACCAGGAGAGGGCCATCATCATCGGTAAGCTCACGGCCGACATCGCCAGTGCACGAAGCGTGGAGAGGGCGTTAACGATTCGTCGCTTACTGCTGACCGGTCAGGATGTTCCAGAGATTGCCGCTCAAACCCTTGCCATCGAAGCACACGACTCGGCGATCGGGGCGATCCAACGCGAAATCGATAACTTCTTATTTGAATCGGAAATCCGACAGAAACTCGTCTCGAATACGGCAGTGCTTGTTCTGCAGCAAGACAGGAATCGGCGGACGAGGTCACTGCAACACCCCGGCACCCCTGCAACGGATCCGGATGCTCTGATTCGAGGGCGTGTTGACCCCGAATAGTGGCCGATGGCACTGCAACAATGGTAACGGAAGAAGAAGCGACACCACGACCTCGTAAGAAAAGGTGGCTGCTGCTGATTACCATCGCAACGATACTTCTTTTCGCACTAGTCAGTTTGGTCGTTCAGCAATTTGCCGATTCCCATGGCTTAGGCGTCGTATCCCAAACGGCAAACGCGTTTGCCCAAAGAATGCGAATCATCCGACCGCTATTATTCTTTATTGTGTTCTGCTTCTGGCAACCATTGTTGGGTCTTGCATCACGCATAGGGCTGCTAACAGGCGCCCAATCTGTTCGAGCTGTGCGGAATCGAAATCGACTATTTCTATGGGTCGCGTTACTTGAAATCACTGTGGGTCAAGGACAGGTTGTTTTGGGGGTGATCATCCTGGTCAGTATTCTCGTCTATGCCTGGCTGGATAACTCGTTACGAAGGGATCATGGATCATGACCGTTGACACACCCCTCGCACTGTATACGACACTCTTTGGATGGTCCTTTTACAACACGATCTGGGATGCTCTGGTCGGCAGTGGCATTGCTTTCTTGCCTTTTCTCGGTTTGTTGATCAACAACTTCGTTGAAACCCGAACCGAAGGAGATTTGACTGAATCACAGCCGCGCGTCGCCGTGACCCGCATGGAAACGCAGCTCGTACTCATGATGCTGGTGATTGCGCTGGCGGCTCAGCCGGCAAGTGTTACCGCACTCGGCCCTGACACGGTTCGTTGGATACCGCCGCCGTCGATCCTCAACGACCTGGAAGGACTTGAAACCGTCGATGCGAATGACGATGCGGATCAGCATACCTATGGAGAAGTGGGTTTTTCAGAGTACGCGGAATTGGATTCTGTTCCGGTACCGTTCTGGTGGTATGCAGTACAGGCGGTTTCCCAAGGCTTGAACAGAGCCATTATCGATGAGTTTCCGACTGCGGAAGGCATCAGGGACCTCGATCAGCTAGCGCGTCTACTCACTATATCGGATCCGGGACTGCGTGCAGAAACAAGTGACTTCTATACGCAATGCTATGTCCCGGCGCGCTCCCGTTTTGACGCGGAGCGGCCGGATCTAGGCGGTACACCGCCTGAGGACACACAATGGATCGGTTCAATCTTCTTCATGGAGAACTATTACGACGAAATCAGAGCGGGTGAGCCCGTAACTGGATTCTCCTGGAATGCCGATCGAGACACCGAGTGGGCTGCGGATACTGCACCGGACAATGGTAAACCGTTTTGTGATGATTGGTGGTTAGGAGAAACGGGACCGAGCTTACGGGCACGACTTCTCGAACAAGTTGATCTTTCCACCGCCCTGTTTAGCGGAGGAACTGGATTTCTTGGGATTCTCGCTGCGGTCACCGATGGTGTGCTTGGCGGTGATGAAGCAGCAGATTTGGCTATTCGGAAGTTGCTTACGAACAGTCCTCCTGCTTTTTCTAATCAAGACTTCCGTGAAGGCCGACAAGAATCGACGCTCGGTAGGTTGGCGAAAAATGCGACATCGCAAGTGGGTACATTGACAGCTGCAGTGTTGTTTGACGCATTTTCAGACGTGTTGTTGTTGGGCGCACCGATGGTTCAGCCTATGTTGTTGCTTGGTATCTTCGCGCTGCTCCCTTTCGCAATGGTTGCCTCCAGCTATTCGCTGAGGTTTATGGTCATTGGCGCAGTAGCGATATTCACCATCAATTTCTGGACGGTCCTTTGGTACATCGCTGGATGGATCGACGATCAATTGATCAAAGCGCTGTGGCCGGATGTAGGCACATTGGAGTCCTTTATCACGTCTGACACCTTTCTAGGTGTTAGCGGCTTAACGAAACGCGCGATGTTGGATATGGTCACCGCATCGATGTATTTCTTTTTTCCGTTGCTGTTCTCTACCTTGATGATGTGGGCAGGAATCAACGCAGCCGGAAGCGTTGGCCGACTAAGTGGCTTCTTAACGGGCGCAGGGGTTGGTGCCGCAGCCGCGGGTGCGAGAAGTACTGCAAGCGAGGCCGGTGGCGCCGCGAAACGTGCCGCAAAAGGAGTTGTAAAAGCGTAGGG
>CAMYOI010000334.1:0-1537 GCA_947259955.1 uncultured Gammaproteobacteria bacterium | reverse complement strand
GTTCGAGTCGATCACTTCGTTTCGCCAAAACTCGCCACCGCCAAAGATGCGTGGTGTGTCGATACGAGTAGAGTCAACCGATGAGTCAATCAAGTTTCGAAAAAACAGCGCCAAAAAATTAGACAGGAACCTCATCATTTCACCTGCTTACTGCGGCAACAATACGAGTTTGGAGTTGCTGCGCGTAGGCGCCGACGTCCCGGAGCCCAGATTTCGCGAATCCGTATTCGATACGACTACCAATGCGCTCCCTGACAATTTCTATTTGAACGATCCGATCGGCGGTCCTTAGTGTCCTGTCCCTCATTTTGTAGTAGGCGCCCGGTTCTGCCTCGTACAGAAACCCGGCTCGGTGGAGGGCGCTTACATGACCACGTACCGCGGGCGTATTGGCGAGTCGTTCTTCAGTGGTATCGAAATCGAACGCCTTCTTTATGCGGGCGTAGGTTAGATCGACATCCAGCCCGCTTCGAATGGGCTCGCCGACGTGCCAACGGGGGTCCTGGTCCAGCGGTCGATACTTCTGACCGCCCATCCACTTGGTTCGCCCCGCGCCCACCGCCGACTGATCGCCGGCTTCCTTGGAAGTCGACTCTACCTCCTCGATCTCAACCCCTTTCTTACCCAGCCCGATCGACCAGGTCTTTTCGTTACCCGCTTTCTCTTCATCCGCTGCCGCGATAACAACGCCGTAGGCAAACGTTAGAGCGGTAACCAGCAATGTAATACGTATACTCATCGCGGCCTCGTTCGCGTGCATCACCCCGATACTATGATAACCGATCGGTTGATGACCACGTTATGAACACTGTTGGACACGCGTCCGCACAGCTTAGTTCTGAGTTAGAATTCGCGGGCAAGCTCGGTCACCATGTCGGCCTTCGCGCGGTCGCCAGCGGCAGTCACTAAGTTGTCGAGCATCTCGCGAATCTCATCGACGTCCGGATCGAGTCCGACGGACCGGAGCGTTCGCTCCAGGCACTCAGCAGCTTGCGAGGTGTAGAATTCCGACGATTGCGCGAGTTTGAGGAGCAGGGCACCGAGTTCAAGATTGCCCGGCTTTCCGGCCAGCTCCGCGTGTCGAAGGCATTGGCGCCGGTAATCATCGTTCCACACACTTTGTTTTTGTGACCGAAACTCCTGTAACTCGAGAAAATACTCCTCGAACCCGGGCGTGTCCTCAATATCCCAGTGGGGATCGGCAAGCCATTGCTCTTTGAGCGCTTGTAAGTCTGTACGTGTTTTGTTCATTGGTCTACCTATGGTTTCAAATTACGCAGTTGTTTCTTTAGTGCGGCCGCCGTCTGTGGATCGAGTCGCAGCTTGACGCAGCCCGCATCAGGCGTGACGCTGAGCTCGGTGAAGCCTCCCGAATCGACGAAACCGTCGTTGGACCCAGATTTGCTGGCAAGCTCGACCGCGGTTTGCCGGCGCAACAGTATCGAGACGCCGTCGACCTCGACTAGCACCAAATCGTTGAAATCCGTAATGGCGCAACTGGGCTCTTTTTCAGAGGTAACAACGAGCTCGCCGGTGG
>CAMYOI010000333.1 GCA_947259955.1 uncultured Gammaproteobacteria bacterium | reverse complement strand
CGTGGCACGGGCCTCCGCCAACGCCTCTGGATCGCGGTCTCGCAGGGGTGGCGGCCAGTCGAACCAGCCGCGCAGCGCATGTTTTTCACGCAACACCACGAACAGCGCAAAATCGTCCAGCCAATGCCTGTTCCTCTCGGCAAATACGTCGAACGCCTCGCGGTCCGCATCGCCGGCCTGATCGAGGAAACCCAGACGGGCCTCGTGCAGCATTCCCTGCCTGCGTTCTGCGTCGATTTGTCCAGACAGCCAACCCGCGTCCCGCAGCCGGGAAAGGCAGATCCACGCCGGATTTCCAGCATGGACCGAGAGACAATTATAGGGAGAGCGATCGCCATGTGTCGGAGCCTGCGGCAGCATCTGCCAGACGGTGAATCCGGCGTTGACGAGAAAGTCTATGAAACGGAAGCTTTCCGTGCCTAAACACCCCTCTATGCGGGCCCGCGGCAGTGACGTTGGATGCAGTAGGAGTCCGGCCCGGCGGCGATCGAAGAGCTGCTGCGTGCTGTCAGTATCCATGCGTGATCTGGCCGGTCCTTAACGCTTCATCGTTCCACCCAGCGCGGGTTCACCGCCGCCGAAAGTAAACGGTCTGGAGAGATATTCGGGCGGCTCGATTCCAATCAACTGGTACAGGTGGGAGAGGTGCATGCGGTACAGGCGATCGAAGTCGCTCACAGCCTCGGCGGGATTATCGTCGCCAAACCACCAGAACCAGTCCGAGCCCTCACACACGGCGAGCTGCAACCGAGCCTCATCAAGACGCTCGCCCGCCAGTCCATCGACGACGGCACGGTCGTACGCCTCCTTCGCTTCGACGAGCATATCCCATCCCCGATTCTTGTCCGGAACACCGATCCAGGTCGAGAACGTCCCGTAGACCCAGCTTCCGGGCACAAGATTGGGCAGCCGGTTTGACGGCACACCCGCCTCCAAACAGTCGCGAAAAGTACACAATTGTATATCCGGGTGTTCGATCAATTTTTCATACAGCGCGGTGAGAAAATGATACCCGTTTTCCGGGTAGTACTCCCATGCGTTTTCTCCATCCAGAATGATCGAGACCACGGTGTCCGGAAGATCGGAATAACTCTGCGCTATATTTTCGAGGTGATGCAGCAGATCAGCGACCGCATCGTCGCTGTGCCAGTCCGAGTACACGAAGCCGATCTGGTTCGACAAACGGTCATCACGAAAAAAACAAGAAATGTTTCCATCACCAACACGGTGAGGCTGGTACAAGTAGTGCCTGCGTTTTTGTTCCAGCGATTCACCACTTTTCTCCACGCTGTGGTGCAGAACGCTCTCGCCGCTGGCGCACCACTTGAATCCGTGCTTTTCCAGCAGCGTCAGCGTCTGCTCGCTCACGCTGCCCTCGGACGGCCAGCATCCTACAGGCCGGGTGCCGAAATGTTCGCGGAAAACGGCGATGGCGTGTTCGATATGCCAACAGGCCCGACCCGGTCCATCGGGATATTCAGCGGCGGCCGGCATCGGTGCGTCCGGCATTGTCTCCTGCGCGCTCCGCAGGTCTAAAAGTAGCGGCAAAATGGGGTGCGCATACGGACTTACCGCAAGTTCGATTTGGCCGTTTTCGGCGAGTGACCGATAGCGCGGGATGAGGCCGGAGAGCAGTTCACCGATTATGTTCAGCAACTCGCGACGGTCGTGCAACGTATACCGCCGCCCCTTTTCCATCAACTCTGCAACCTTCGCGTGCTGTCGACGAACCGTTTCACCCATCCATGCGAGGTGATACCACACCAGCAGGTCGGCGATGAACTGCTCGTCGATATAATCGAGCGCATCAGGCTGCTGCCCAAAGGTCGACGCCAAATCTACCAGGGAACGGAAGTGTGGAAAGCGGTCTATCATTGTTGCCCGATTCGCTCGCAAACACGCTGAGATCAATGTCTCTTGCTGCCAGCGCTCGACGGGCAGCGCGGGGTCGGCCAGCGCCGACAACAGTGGATCACGAATGGGGCCGCCGTGCTGCAACATTTCTACAACCTGGCTGGCATAGTCCTGAATCTGGCTCAACAAAATGGGGGCAAAATTGATAACTGCTCGTGCAGCCGGGTGTGCCTCCAAGTGGGCAGCCATATCCACGTAGTCCTTGATTGCGTGCAGATATGTCCAAGGCTGGGAGTACGCGCCGCTCATGAAATCCAGATACTGGGGTTGGTGCATATGCCAACACAGCACAACTTTAATGCTTGAATTACTTGTCATGCTTGCAATACCATTTACCACAGTTCAGGGACGTTTGGACTTGGGCCGCCATATCGCTATTATTATGAAACCTGCAACCCGATGAAGCGTAGCACACGGTTCAACTCCGGCGGACTATCCACCCTCCGCCGCCTGTGATCGTAACGACATTCCTAATCCTAAAACTGCCAATTCTACCGTGTACCGTATTCTTTTTGCTGCCAGCGAAGCGTATCCGCTAGTCAAAACGGGCGGATTGGGTGACGTGATGGGGAGTTTGCCGGCGGCATTGGCGGCGCTCGACTGTGACGTCCGGTTGGTTTTACCGGGGTACCGCGACGTACTCGAGTCGGTCGTGGCACCGATAGTCAAGGCCGAATTCACGATTCCGGAGACCGGTCACCCGGTCCGGCTGTTGGAGACCACCTTGCCGGGCAGTGACGTGGTTACCTGGCTCGTTGACTGTCCCTCGCTCTACGGGCGGGGGGGCGATCCCTATAATGATGAGCACAATATTCCCTGGCCGGACACCGCGCAGCGCTTCGCCCTGCTATGCCGTGCGGTTCACGCGATTTCACTCGGAATAGTCGAAACCGGATGGCTGCCCCAGATCGTACACTGCAATGACTGGCAAACCGGCCTGATACCCGCATTACTGAACCAATCCGCTGATCGCCCGGCGACCGTGTTCACGATCCACAACTTGGCTTACCAAGGCGTATTTCCATATGACACTTTTGTGGACTTAAAGCTGCCGGAATATCTATGGTCCCCAGATGGACTGGAATTTTACGAGCATCTTTCGTTCATCAAGGGAGGCCTGATCTTCTCCGATCGCATCACCACGGTGAGCCCGACGTACGCACGCGAAATACAGTCCGCCGAATTTGGCGCGGGCTTGGACGGCCTGCTTCACCAGCGTTCCGAGAAAATCAGCGGAATACTGAATGGTATCGATGAACAGGTCTGGGATCCTGCACATGATGAGTTTATCGTTGCGCATTACGATGCCGACAACATCGACCGTAAGGCAGAGAATAAACAATCCCTTCAAAAAATCCTTGGTCTGCAGGAAAAATCCGATAAGCCTCTGATCGCATTCGTGCATCGCCTGACGGATCAAAAGGGCGTCGATCTCGTCATCGATGCGCTTCCCGAACTGGCAAAGCTACCGGTACAGCTCGCGATTCTCGGTACGGGTAACCCAAATTATGAACAGCAACTCGTCAACTTTGCAGAACAACAAGTATGCGATATCGCCGTGCGTATAGGTTACAGCGAACCTTTGTCACATCAGATGGCAGCCGGCGCGGATTTTTTTCTAATGCCCTCCCGCTTTGAACCCTGCGGTCTGGCTCAAATACACAACATGCGGTATGGTACGATTCCCATTGTTCGGAGCGTCGGTGGCCTGGCGGATACCGTTACCGACACCAATCCGCAGACGATTGCTGCCGGCACCGCAACCGGTATCGTGATCGATGGTGTCGATGCGGAGGCCCTGGTCGCGGCTATCCGTCGCGCGCTGGAGATCTACCATCAGCCCTACGTTTGGAGCGATCTATTGCGGAGCGCTATGCGCGGTTCTTATTCTTGGCGCGATAGCGTGGACAAATATCTGGAACTTTACCAATCGTTGCTGGCGTCGAGTCGCTGAGCTGCGTCGCGACACCGTGAAGCACCGGTGGTATGATTAGATAGATGCCCGACACAACATGGATTCTACCTTACGCGTCCGTATTCGACACCGGGGCACGAATCATGGTGATTGCCCGCTGGTACCGTGGCGTCGGAGGAATTCACCGATTTACCATGACGATCAAGATGCCAATCAAATGGCTCAACATACCTTAATCTGGATATTGTCGAACAACTATGAGTAAGCGACTCTCGGTCGAGAAAACGCCAACGAAGAAATCCAAGAAACCCAAGGAAATCAAGAAGCCCAAGAAATCCAAGGAAGCCAAGAAGGCCATGAAATCCAAGGACGCCAAGAAATTCAAGGAACCCAAGAAGGCCATGAAATTCAAGGACGCCAAGAAATCCAAGGAACCCAATGTACCGTCCGTGGCTGAACGCGAACCTGAACTCGATATGGTCGAAGAGACCAGCCATGTTGGCGACGATGAACAACGCATCGAGAGCGCAAAATACGCGACCACCCCTCCCGGCACATCGCCAGTATACCGGCGTTACCCGGCAGACCTCGGGGAAGACATCGAAAGTCTGCCACGGCTCAGGACACACCGAATCATCTTGTTGCCGCAGAAACCGGGTATCCTGTATGCCTATTGGGGTCTCAAACCGGACGAATCACAACAGATGCAGAATCTTACCCTGCGCCTGGGACGGCTTGTCGACAAACGATTCGAAGTGATCGAGGAGATCGCAATCCGACGCGACAGTGGCGGCAGGTATTTCCAGATCAATCCAAACGTACCGCAGGACAGTGTGTTTCTGCAAATCGGTCGGTACGTGGAGGATGGCAAATTTGTATTGGAATGGCAGACGGGCATCGCCCGTGTTCGCCAACTCCTTGCCGAGGCGAGGCCCCACTTGGCACGAAGTGGGCATTGACCATGGATGAGTTTGAGTCGGTGCGAGAAAACTCGGGTTTGAAGCAGACCGAAATCAACGTATCGCCGGTTTCCTCACCAACGAGTCTTGATTCATTGGGACGGGAGCGCGCCTTGCGCCTCGACTCGTAAACCATGACGGACTAAGCAATTGAATCCCACAGGCTACTTCGCTCTTGTGCTGCACGCACACCTGCCCTTCGTGCGCCATCCCGAGTATGAGAGATTTCTCGAAGAGGATTGGTTTTTTGAGGCGTTGACTGAGACGTACTTACCCCTATTGGAAATTTTCGAGGGTCTAAGAAGCGACGGTGTCCATTTTCGAATTACGATGTCGCTCACACCGACGCTGCTTTCGATGATGACGGACCCGCTATTGCAGCAAAGATACGTATCGTATCTCGATACTCGCCTCGCCGCACTGGAAATAGAACGGACCAGAACCGCCGGCGACCAATACCTCGGCCCCGTCGTCGAGTACTACCAGAAAAGATTTAACCAGTTGAGAGCCCAGTTTGTCGATCGCTACCAGCGGGATGTGGTCCAACCTTTTCGCTCGCTGCTGGAGTCTGGCCAGCTGGAGATCATTACCTGCGGCGCCACCCACGGCTATTTTCCACTGCTGGCCACGCATGAAGAGAGTATCTACGCGCAACTGTCTATGGCAATACGCACCCATCAGCGAATACTCGGTCATCGACCCACCGGTATCTGGTTGCCGGAATGTGGCTACATACCGGGAATCGATCGGATTCTTGCAGAGTTCGGAATCGATTTTTTCTTCCTCGATTCGCATGGCATACTTGGCGCGGATCCTCCACCGCGCCAAGGCGTTTATTGTCCCGTCCGGACGCCCTCGGGTCCGGCCGCATTTGGTCGCGATTACGAATCCAGCAAACAGGTCTGGTCGGCTGAAGAAGGCTACCCAGGAGACCCGGTGTACCGCGAATTTTACCGGGACGCAGGATTCGATGTAGACGCTCCCCATATCGAAACCTTGCGCCATGCAGGGATCAAGACTTTTACCGGCCTGAAGTATCACCGAATCACGGGGCGTGGCGATTGGAAGGAGGCCTATCATCCCGAGTGGGCCCGCGATCGGGCTGCCGCGCATGCCGATAATTTTCTGTTCAATCGGCAGCACCAGGTGCGATGGCTCAACTCGCAAATGGGACGGCCGCCGATCATAGTCGCACCGTACGATGCCGAGTTGTTCGGCCACTGGTGGTACGAGGGCCCGCAGTGGATCGATTTTCTATTTCGTAAAATGGCCTACGATCAAGATGAGGTGCGGGCGATTACGG
>CAMYOI010000332.1 GCA_947259955.1 uncultured Gammaproteobacteria bacterium | reverse complement strand
TCAACGTTTTTCGTATCACCGGAAGGTGAGTACGTGGCAAGGCACGTCGGCGAGTTGACGGCAAAAGATCTGGAGAGATTTATTTCGGCTTACCAGTAGGGAAACTCAGATCAATTCAGAATTTCGTCATTGCGAACGAAGTGAAGCAATCCAGTACGGTTGTCCTGCAAGAACTTCTGAAGTGCCGCGTCCTGCCACGCTTAGCTCGCAGCTTCGGCACGCTCCTCGCAATGACACAATCAATCAGAGCTTCCGTAAAAAATTTCGCGCCGGTCGCGTGAACGGCTAAGTTGTAACAAAGCTGACTGGTTACCAAAGTATAGGTACGAGGATGCCTCATGCGATCTTCAGGTTCTTTCTCTGCAATTGGTGGACGACTTGATCAGCGGGGAGCGGGCGGCTGAACAAGAAACCCTGGATGGCGTCGCACTTCTTGTCTACGACGACACGAAGTTGTTCCTGCGTTTCGACGCCTTCTACGACGACTCGCAGGTTCAAGGCATGAGCCATGGCGACAATGGCCGCGACGATTTCTTCGTCCTCCGAATTTTTCTCGATGTCGATGATAAAACTATGGTCGATTTTCAGTGTATCGATCGGAAACCGGCGCAGGTAATTTAACGAGGAGTAACCGGTCCCAAAATCATCAAGCGCAACACCGACCCCAAGTGCCTTGAGATTAGCAAGCGTCTCCACGGCGCCACTCGGATTCGCCATGATGGTGCTTTCCGTGATCTCGATCACGAGGTAGCGAGGGTCCAACCCGCTGTTATTGAGGGCAAGCTCGATCGTCGTCGAAAGATCGCTTTTGGCGAACTGAATGCTGGAGACATTGACTGACATCAAGACGGGGCGATAGCCTGCCTTCTGCCAGGCGCGGGCCTGCCGGCAAGCCTCGTGAAGCACCCAATTTCCGATCGGCAGAACAAGACCGGACTGTTCGGCCACCGGGATGAAGACATTCGGAGTTATCAGCCCGGTTTCCGGATCGTGCCAGCGCAGCAGTGCCTCGAGGCCTAAGGGCTCACCGCTCAGCGCGTCGATCTGGGGCTGGTAGTGCAAAGTCAGTTCGTTGTTCTCTAGCGCCGTGCGCAGTTTGGATTCCAGAACCAGCCGCTCCAAGGCGGCGACATTTAAGGACTCACGGAAATATTCGTAGCAGTTCTTGCCCCGCTCCTTGGCATGATACATTGCGATATCCGCATTCTTGATCAAGTCATCGGCTTGCTCTCCATCTGTTGGGTATACGGTGATGCCGATGCTGGCACTCGTGTGATACTCGTGCCTTTGTATGGTAAACGGGTTGCTGAGACTTTCTATGACCCGATTGGCAACGGCGCTCGGTTCGAAGGCATGCTTGATATCGGACAGCAGGACGATGAATTCATCGCCCCCCTGTCTGGCTAGGGTCCCGGTTGATTCGGCCATATCATCAGCCACTGCGACGAAGTCGCTCTCTCGCAGACATTGCGAAAGTCTCCGTGCCACTTCCTGCAGCAGGATGTCACCGGCTTGATGGCCTAGCGTATCGTTGACGCGCTTGAAGTCGTCGATATCCAGAAAAAGTAGTGCGAGTTTCTCTCTATTTTTTCGCGCGCTCGCGATCGCATGACCGAGGTGTTCTTTAAACATGGCACGATTGGGTAACCCTGTCAGGCTGTCGTGGTAAGCCAGGTAGCGAACCTGATCGTCGGAGCGCTTTAGATTGCCAGCCATATCCTCGAACGCGTCCGCCAGTTCGCCGATCTCGTCTTGGGAATTGACATCACTCCTGATATCCCAATGACCGCGTCCGATTTCTTTTGATAGGTTGCGCAGTTGATGTATGGGTTTTATGACGAGGTATACCAAGGCCGTAAATAAACACGCCATCGTAACCAGGATGGTAAAAAGCGTAATCGCGGCGACAATAGCGGCCAGTTTGTGGCTGATCGCAAGGAGCTCATCCTCGGGAATTACCGCAAACAGGTATAAATCTGAATGCAACTGTCTTTTGCTGAGGAAAACCATACGGCCGTTGAAAGATAACCTCGCAGGTGGGCTCTCAAAACCGGCTTTGTCCTTTCCGTCAAGAAGGCCCTGCGCGACGGATTCGCTCGACGAAATACGGTCGGAATGGAACAGCACGTTGCCATCGGCATCCGTGGCAAAAAGATAACCCGCCTCACCGATGGTGTTCTGTTCGATCTGGCGGGCCAGATCTTGCAGTTTGATGGTCAGGGCCAGGTAGCCGCGAAGTTTTGGAGAGGCGTTGAGGTTATCCACGGTGAGATCACGCAGTATCATTGGTTTTCCGACGAACAGAGAGATCTCCTGGTTGTCGGGGTTGCGTAAGATGGCTGCGTAATTTTGATCCCTTGCCCCGGCCAGCCCCTGAAAAAATGGATTGTCAGCTTCGTCGTCGGCTTTGTTGTCGATATGGGGCCACGTTAAGCGCACGTCCTCATAGCCGTCTGTCAATAAGACTCGAATTTCGTAGTAATTGGGAAAGGCTTCCTGGAAACTCTGAAATAGACGCAACAGCGGCGGCAGCATAAGAGTGTATCTCTGCTTCTCGTCTCTGGTTAGCAGGTATTTCTTGACCAGGGTGTGCTTCGAGAATAGTTCGATATTAGCGAGGGACGTCTCGAGCTCGGTATTCATTTGCACGACCAGGCGCTCCATGGAGGCGCGCATCTCCCCGAACACGCGTTGCTTGCTCGCATCTTCCAGTTCCTTGTACGCGATCCAACCTAAAACGAGCAGCGGAATGACGATGAGTGGAATCAGAAGCGTCGGTATTTTAGTGCGAAGCTTCACCGCCCATTGTTATTTTGTGAGACGGGCGAAAACCAAGGAGCGCTTCTTCTGGACGCGGGGCGGGATCGGCTGAAAAGACTCGGACTTCGCCAGGGCCTCTTCGGTGGGGTAGATGACCTCGTTTTCGAGAAATTCAGCAGGCAGGATTTTCTCGGCGGCCTTGTTCGGCGTCGCGTAATAGACGTACTGTGCGAGCTGAGCGGCGTTCTCGGGTTCATTCAGAAAATTGATAAACGCCCAGGCCAGGTCCTTGTTCGTTGAGTTTTTCATTACGACCAGATAGTCGGCCCAAAGGGTTCCGCCCTCTTTGGGTACGACATATTCGATCATCTCTTGGTGTTCCTGGACCATCAGCGCGTCCCCACTGTAGATCATGGTAATGGCAATATCTCCGGATACCAGTGCGGATTGCTCGTTTAGCGCGATGTAAACGTAGGACTTAACGAACGGCTTTTGCGCCAAAAGCAACTCCTCAGCTTCGTCGATGGCCCTCGCGTCACTGCTGTTGGCCGAGTAACCCAATGCCTTTAGGGCCATTCCAATAACTTCGGTTGAACTCTCGATCATGCCGATCTTGCCGCGCATAGATTCAGTTGGCTTGAAAAAGTCCATCCAGCTGGACGGTGCTTTTTCAATCAGGTCTGAGCGATAGGCAATTCCCAGGGTTCCCCAAAAATACGGTATCGCGAAACCCCGGACCCCGGCAAACGCGTCAAGCCATCGGTCTTCAATGTGCGTGAGGTTGGGAACGTTGTTCGTATCGACGGGTGCCAGCCAGCCCTGCATACGGTAAACATCCACCGCGAGATCGTTTACGAGGGCAAGGTCATAGCCCCGGGCGTCTGTTTCCAGCAGCATGGCGTCGCGCAGGTCGTCACTTTCGAAATAGACCTCATTGACCTCCACGTTAAACTGCTTTTCAAACTTCGCGATCAGCTCGGGGTCCATGTACTCGGACCAGTTCAGAAGCACCAGCTCGTGTGTTTCAGACTGGGCAAAGCCTGCAGAGTAAATGCTGAATACAAAAGAGAAGAAAACGACCTTGAGAAATACCTTGTTTAGATAATGAGCTCGCATATATGACTCAACTTTGCGCCTAGCAAACTGCAAAAATTTCTCTTCGCAAGCTCGAAGATCCATCTACATCGGCGTCTGCATTGAAATGCTATGATCGCGACTATTCGTTCCCAGCTTTTCACCTTTGATGTGCACCCCACGGGCGGACAAACCTGATAAATAAAGCTTAGTTGGCCGGCACCATTTTTCCACTTTTACTGGGAAATTTGGAGGTTTTGGACCTATCGTGCGACGGCTTGTGACGGTTGGCGGCGACGCGGTGGTGCCTGTCTCTCCTCTTTCCACTTTTGTATAGCCGCCTTCGCCCGCTCGTACCCAACGTCTCTAGCCCGCTCCAGTTGAGCCTTTTTGAACGACCATGCCGGCGCCAGGTTGAACTCCGTATCATGCCGGTCCGGACAAATATAGATTTCCTCCATCCTGCGATACCGCAATATTGACGAAACCCGACGTATCAACTCATCTATAGTGGATTCGGGCCACCCCTGCTCCCGTCCAAATCCGCGCATCGTCTCCATCGCCACCAGGTACCGATCGAACTCATTTCGAACCCGATCCACCTTTTGCTCAATGATTTGGGTCAGCGCCTGATTAAGGACCGACCGCAACCCCCGTCGCGATATGCTCCCCGTCTCAGCATCGTAATGGTAGGGCATCCAAGTATTCGAAACGATTACAAGATCGACACCCGTGTCGCGGGCGATGTGAACCGACAGCGTCTCCCGCACCTCGCCATCGATATACTCCGTCGGTTCTCCACCCGGCTGGTGCACAATAGGGTACGGGCGGAATATCCCGGGCACGGAGATAGACGCCGCGATGGCCTTAGATATCGGCACGTCGTCCACGTAGGCAATGAACTGTTCATCGGTTCCGCGCCGCTGAAACTCTCTCGGACCAAAGACCACTTTCTGCGAGCCGTTGAGCTGCGTGGCGCAGATATAGACCTCCGGGCCGATTGTCCTGAAGTCATTGTCCG
>CAMYOI010000331.1 GCA_947259955.1 uncultured Gammaproteobacteria bacterium | reverse complement strand
CGATGGCATAGGCATGGACGTTGCGGCGTCCGTTATGCAGCATGCGCTTCCGGCCGGATTCGCGAACGAGAAACTCCACGCCCGACAGTCGCACCTGGCGCGCCGAGGTGAGCAGTTTCCCGCTCTGCATGATGTTGTAACAGCCGAGCTTCCAATTCTTGAAAACCCGGACCGGCCGGTTGTAGTCGATCACTGGTCAATCCTGAACACAAAAAGCGGCGCGCATTATATGCGGCAGTGCATAAAACGCAAGTGAAATCAGTCCGGGTTCATGCCCGGACCGGTTCCGGGCATGAACTGAACGACCGATTCTAATGGGCCGCATCCAGCGCCTGGTCAATGTCGGCGAGGATGTCGTCGATGTGTTCGATCCCAATGGACAGCCTAACGAGCTCATCGGTTACGCCGGATGATGCCAGTTCTTCGGGGTCGAGCTGCCGGTGAGTGGTGCTGGCCGGGTGGCAGGCCAGGGACTTGGCGTCGCCGATGTTTACCAGCCGGGTTATCAGCTGCAGCGCGTCGATGAACTTGACGCCCGATTCCTGGCCGCCCTTGATGCCGAAACTCAATATGCCGGAGGCGCGGCCGCCCATGTATTTGTCCAGCAGCGCCTTGTGCGGGCTGTCGTCGAGGCCGGCGTAGCGCACCCATTCAACCCGGGGATGGTCCCTGAGGTGTTGGGCAACGGTGAGGGTATTGTCACAGATTCGGTCCATACGCACATGCAGGGTTTCCATGCCCTGCAGAATGAGGAACGAGTTCATCGGCGTCTGGCAGGCGCCGATGTTGCGCAGCGGGACCACACGGGCCCGCAGTATGTAGGGCGGCAGACCGGTTTCCGTGTACACCACCCCGTGGTAGGACACGTCGGGCTCATTTAGCCGCCTGAACCGCTCCTTGTTGGCCACCCAGTCGAATTTGTTGGAGTCGACCAGGGCGCCGCCGACGATTGTTCCGTGACCGGAGATGTACTTGGTCAGGGAATGCACGACGATGTCGCAGCCCCACTCCATGGGACGGCACAGATAGGGCGTGGGTACGGTATTGTCGACGATCAGTGGTATGCCATGCGCATGGGCGATATCGGCCGCTTTCTCGATATCGATCACGTTGCCCGCCGGGTTGCCGATTGATTCGCAGTAAACGGCTTTGGTCCTGCCGTCGATCAACGCCGCCATGTCTTCCAGTTTCTCCGGATCGATGAACCGGGCCTCTATACCGATCTGGGGAAACGTGTGGGCAAACAGGTTGTAGGTGCCGCCGTAGAGCGTTGACATGCTGATAAAGTTGTCGCCTGCCTCGGCAATGGTCAGCAACGAATAGGTCGTCGCCGCCTGGCCCGAGGAAAGCGCCAGCGCGGCCGCAGCGCCTTCCATATCGGCTATACGCTGTTCCAGCACGTCATTGGTTGGGTTCATGATCCTGGAATAGATGTTGCCGAGGACCTTGAGATCGAACAGATCGGCACCATGCTGGGTGTCGTCGAATGCGTATGACGTGGTTTGGTAGATAGGCACCGCGACCGCGTTGGTGGTAGGGTCGGGTTTGTATCCCGAGTGAATCGCTTTTGTTTCTATCTTCATCAATTTCTCCAATGAGTTATTCTTGGTCTATCCGGGCCGACGGGGGAAGCTATATGATTGACAGATATGCAGTATGATTTCAACCAAGCCCTCAAGGATCGCGTAAAGGGTGAACTTGACGGCTTCGAACGCCGTCGCATTACCGGCGGTAATTTGCTCCCTGCCGCGGTCGCAATCGTCCTGGTGCCGTCGGAGCAGGGCAATGAGGCGTGCTTCGTGCTGACCCGGCGACCGAGAACCCTACGCCGCCACGGCGGCCAGTTCGCTCTGCCGGGGGGCCGCGTGGACGAGGGCGAGGAAATTGCCGATACCGTAATGCGCGAAATATGGGAAGAGATTGGCGTGGATGCAAGCCGAACGGATATCCTCGGTTGGCTGGACGATTTCCAGACCCGGTCGGGCTTTCGAGTGAGCCCGGCAATTGTATGGGCAGGCGCCGCGCAAGAGATACGGCCAGATCCCGAGGAGGTTGAGTTGGTATTCAGGATTCCGCTGTGGGACCTGGATCGCCCCGAAATCCCCCGGTTGCGACATGAGCAAGGCGTCGACCAGCCGGTGCTGTCCGCGCCGTTCGAAACGTTGGGGCATGAAGTGTATGCCCCTACCGCCGCCATTTTGTACCAATTCAGAGAGGTTGGGCTGAACGGGCGGGAAACCCGCGTCGCGCATTTCGAGCAACCCCGGTTTGCCTGGAAGTAAAACAACCCGAGTGAAGGAAATGAATAACGTATCCATTCGGCCCGCAACCGCCGAAGATGTTCCAACCATACTCGGATTCATCACCGACCTGGCGATATACGAGAGAGCGGAGCATGAGGTCGTTGCCGACGAAACTTTGCTGATCCGAACATTGTTCGGAGACCACCCTTATGCCGAGGCGCTCATTGCGGAATACCGATCCGAACCCATCGGTTTCGCCCTGTATTTTTTCAGCTATTCGACCTGGCTGGGTCGGCCCGGCCTGTATCTCGAGGATCTCTACGTGATGCCCAAGCATCGTAAACGCGGCGCGGGCAAGGCGTTGTTCGGATCGCTGGCCCGCATCGCGGTAGATCGCGGCTGCGGCCGTTTCGAATGGAGCGTTCTGGACTGGAATCAACCGGCCATCGACTTCTACGAGCAAGCGGGTGCCGAGGCCCAGAGTGAGTGGATAAAGTACCGACTGAGCGGCGAGTCGCTGCGCGAAATCGCGGCAAAGGAATCGAACCGGGACAGTCATTTACCGGGGGGTGCCGATGGATAAGCCTCCGAGGCTCGTAGTTCTGGGCGCGGCAAGTGCGTCGGACCTGCCGCTGTCGAACTCGCTGTTGGACAGGGTCACACTGACATTCGCCACGGGAACGGACGAATTGCGGCGGGCGCTACCCGGTGCCGGGATTTTGCTCGGCTGGGACTTCCGCGCCGACCAGCTTCGGAAGGCATGGGATGCGGGCACCGATCTGAAGTGGATACACTGGTGCGGTGCGGGCGTCGATGCGGCGCTGTTTCCGGCCCTTCAAAAGAGCGAAGTGGTCCTGACCAACGCCAGGGGCGCTTTCGATCAGGCCATGGCCGAGTACGTGCTGGGACTGGTGATTGCCATGGCAAGGTCCTTTGCCGACACTTTCGCCGCTAAATCGTCGCGAACCTGGGCATACCAGTTGACGGAAACCATCCTGGACAGGCATGCCCTTGTCGTGGGTGTAGGCAGCATCGGGCGCTGTGTTGCGCATCTGCTCCGCGCTGCCGGAATGCGCGTGAGCGGGGTCGGACGGACGGCCAGAGACGGCGATGCAGATTTCGATCGCATTCACGGCGTCGGCGAATTGAACAGCGTGCTGCCGGAGGCGGACGTGGTGATCAACGTTACCCCCTTGACGGAACAGACGAGGAACCTGTTTTCGAAGGTGCAGTTTTCCGCGATGAAATCGTCTTCCCGGTTCATCAACATCGGCCGTGGCGCATCCGTGGACGAAAACGCATTGATCGAGGCGCTCGGAAACGGCTCGATCAAGGGTGCCGCTCTCGACGTGTTTCAAACCGAACCGCTGCCGCAGGACAGCCCGCTGTGGGATGTGGAAAATCTGATCATATCACCCCACATGTCCGGCGACATTCACGGTTACCATGAAACCGTGATGAAGCAATTCATCGACAATCTGGATCGCTACCTGTCCGGTAAATCACTGCTAAACGTCGTCGACAAAGCCGCCGGCTTCGTGAGTTCCTAACGCGCATTTCTCTTGGAGTACCTTTTCGTACGTCCTGCCGTTCACTTGGCGCTCCATGTCCTGGTGCCCTGGATCGCCGCCCGTGCGGTATTTCCGGAATTCTGGAAGCGGGCGTGGTTTATCATGTTGGCAACGATGGTGATCGATCTGGACCATCTGCTGGCCGACCCGCTGTATGATCCGAACCGCTGCAGCATAGGTTCTCACCCGCTGCACACGCAATGGGCCGTGCTGGCATACGTACTGATAGCGGTGAATCCCCCGACCCGGGTGGTTGGTTTCGGGCTGCTCGTTCATATCGTGCTCGACTCCCTGGACTGTGTCTGGATGCGGTTCGAATAGCGATGCGCACTATTGCCGTCCCAACACATCCTTGCGTTAATTGAGGGATATGATTTGGGGGATATGAACCCCTGGTTCATTCCAGGTCGCCGCGTGCCGAAAGTCCTGCCGGGAGCTACGGTATTTTATTCTCCAACCAGGCAACCGCCGCATCTTCCACGCTGCACTCTTCACGCAGAATATCTTGGCAGAGCCGTTCCAGGTGCTCCTCGCTGGAATCGAGCAGGCGACGCTCAAGTTCTTGCGAGACGGCGTGAACTACTCGTCTGCGGATGTGTTCCCGGTCGTCTCGCCCCCGCCGCTTGCGATGCGAGGTGCTCGCCTGTTCCAGGATCTGATCGATGAGCGTATCAACGCCTTTGCCCTCGGTTGCGATGGTGGACAGGACCGGCACGCTGTGAGCTGCGTTCGAGGGAAGGTTCTGGGCCATTTTCAATTGCTGTACCGTCCGGTGTGACTCCGCTAGATCCATCTTGTTGACCACAAGGATGTCGGCGATCTCGAGTATGCCGGATTTGATGGCCTGGATATCGTCACCCGAGTTGGGGGTGCATATCACCACGCAGACATCAGCCAGCTTCAGAATATCCACTTCGGACTGGCCGGCGCCCACCGTCTCGATCAGGATCAGATCGAACACGCTGTGCCTTAGGGTGTCGATCACCCGCCCCGCCCCTGCCGACAGGCCACCGACGCTGCCGCGCGCGGACACGGAGCGTATGAATACCCCCGGGTCGCTCTGGTGGCGGTTCATTCTGCAGCGATCACCCAAAACGGCGCCGCCGCTGAAAGGGCTGCTGGGATCGAAGGCGACCACCGCAACCGCCCGATCCCGCGCTCGCAGTTTCCCGATCAGGGCGTCGATCAGGGTGGATTTTCCCGATCCGGCACCGCCGGTGAAGCCAACCGTCGGAACACTACCCGCGATCGGCAGCAGTTCATTCAGTTGCTGCCAGCGCTCGCCGCCGTTTTCCGCGACGCTGACCGCCCGGCCCAATACCTTCCGATCGCCCGCGAGAATCCGCTCGGCGAGTCCCTGCGAGCCTGCGTGGCCCGGCTGCCAGCGGTGAGTCATCAGGCCGCGCCCGCTCGAGCGCCGCCCCGGTAAAATATGCGGGCGGACGTCAAGGCAGTATGAGCGGAGCGCCGTCGCCGAACTCGCCGCGAAGACAGGCAACAATTTCTCCGTGAGTCACACCCGCAAGTGCGGCATCCACGACACCGGCGTAGACGTTGGCGTCGTCGCGGTTCGCGGCCTGCGCCAGCCGATCCAGCGCCGTATTAACCGCCCCCTGATCCCGGCTTCTCCGGTAGCGTTCGAGCACATCGAGTTGTTCGGCTATCCGACGCGGCTGCGGGCGCTCCAGGATGCCCGGTGGGTCTTCTTCCGCCTCGGTCCGATACCGGTTCACACCGACCAGCGTCTGCTCACCGCTGTCCAGCTTGCGTTGGAATGCGATTGCGGACTCGCCGATCATGCTTTGCACGACACCGTCCTGCACCGCCTGGTACATACCGCCGCAATCCTCGATTTTTTCCATGACGGATCTGATCTTTTCTTCCATCTCGTTGGTCAGGGTCTCGACGTAATAAGAGCCGCCGAGGGGATCGATCACATCGGTCAGGTGGGCCTCTTCGCGCAGAATGTTCTGGGTGTTGACCGCGATGCGCGCCGCTGCCTCGGCCGGAACGCTCAGCACCTCGTCGTAAGAATCGGTGTGCAACGACTGGAGGCCGCCGAGGATTCCGGCTATGGCCTGGGTCGTGACCCGCGCGATATTGTTGAGCGGCTGCTGCCGCGTCAGGTCCACACCGGAGGTCTGCGCGTGGAACTTGAACCGCCGCGCCCTGGGGTCGGCGACCTCGAATTGATCGCGCACGATCGAGGCCCAGATACGTCGCCCGGCGCGGAACTTGGCGATCTCCTCGAATACGCTGATGGAGATGTCGAAGAAAAAGGTGAAACGTGTGAAGAAACGCTCCGGATCCAGGCCCCGCTCGAGGCAGTCCCGGGCATACTGGATGGCCGTTGATAGCGTAAATGCCATCGCCTCCGCCGGGGTGGCTCCCGCCTGCTGCATGTGCTGACCGACAACCGACAGCGGATTCCAGTTCGGCACCTGATCGAGCACGAAGGCGATATGATCGACCAGCAACCGCCGCGCCCCCGGCAGCGAAAGCCGGAAGAACATGTGGTTGGCTACGAAGTGAGAAATGTAATCGCTCTGGTTGGACGTGCCGGTGACCCGCGACCACGGGATGTTCCGCCGTTTCGCCACCGCCAGCAGCAGTGCGAGCAGGGTGAAGGGGGAGGGATCGTTTTGAGCGGTGGAGAGACCGGCGATGTCGACCCGGTCGAAACAGGCATCCATGTCGTCCACGGTGTTCAGCACCACACCGCAGGTGCCGAGCAGTTCCGCCGGGACCTGGTCCGCATCGAAGCCGCGGTAGACCGAATTGCACGGGATCAGGCTGACGGCCGTTACGCCGGATTCGATCAGCTGCCGCAATCGGCGGTTGTAGTCTTCGGGAATGCCGAATCCGATGAGCTGTCGCCGGCTCCACGTCCTGCCGCGGTGCATCGTGGCATAGATGCCGCGGGTCATGGGGCTTTGGCCGGGATACCCCAGTTGCCCGTCGAATCCGGAGCCGTCCCAGTCGGTATTGTCGTATAGCGGTTTGATTTCTATACCGGACCGGTTGCTCACCGGCAGACCGTCTGGAAGCTGTTCATGGTATTCATGCAGCCAACGCTTCTTCTGCTGCCCGTCCGGTCCCCGGTTCGGGTGCGTCGACTCGTATTTCGCGTCGAGTTTTTTCATGTTTCGTGTTGCCCTGTTTCGTCAGAGGATTTGCGGCAACGAGTCAAATGATCTGCGGTGCCTCGTCGCGCGCAGACCGGGCAAGGACCGATACCTGTTCGCTGATATCCTGCATCGAACTCCCGGGGTGGAATACGTGGCTGACCCCGGCGGAGAGTAGATCCCTCTCATCGGTCTCGGGAACGATGCCGCCGACTACCACCCGGATATGTTGCAGACCCTCTGCCTTCAGCGCGGCCATCAGATTCGGCACGAGAACATGATCCGTTGCCAGGGAACTGATGCCTATCACGTCGACGTCCTCGTCCTGCGCCAGCCGGACCACGGCATCGATGTCCTGCCATGGCGGCGTATAGATCACCTCCATGCCGGCATCCCTCAGTGCCGCGGCAACCACGCGGCTCCCACGGTCATGGCCGTCAAGACCAATTTTAGTGATCAGCACTCTGGGTGGTGATTGCATTGAAACAGTATACTTGACAATCTCCGTTTGATGTCCACGCTGCAAACAAACTCGACGACGAGGCACAACCTATGAAACCGGATGGATTACCGGATCGTTTTCTTTCCGTTCTGGAAGAAGATATCCTGCCTTTGACCCGACAGGGGGTCAGCCGGGGAAACAAGATCTTCGGGGCTGCCGTTGTCAGAAAACCGAACCTGGAACTGGTCGTTGCAGGAACGAACGGCTGCATTGAAAAGTGCATACGCCGGGCTATCCGACAGCTACCAGCGGCTCAAAGACGATCAACCGATACCGCTCAAATATAAACATGCGCATCGGTACGGGTCGGCGAATGATAGCGGTGGCCGGGTTTCAGCACGAAACCAATACGTTCGCGCCGATGAACGCACCCTACGAAGAGTTCGTCAAGGCGGATGCCTGGCCGGGGCTGACTATCGGCGAGGATCTGTTCGACGCAATGGCCGGAAAGAACCTGCCTCTCGCGGGTTTCCTGGAAGTCGCACAACAGTCCGGGTGCGGCATCGAACCGTTGTTATGGTGTTCCGCTGAGCCAAGTTCCTACGTCACCCCGGACGCCTTCGACCGGATCGCCGCCATGATCTGCGATGGATTGTCAAAGGCCGGTCCCCTCGATGCCGTCTATCTGGACCTGCACGGTGCCATGGTGACCGAGACCTGCGAGGATGGCGAAGGCGAGCTGCTCGCTCGCGTCCGTGAAGTCGTGGGGGCCGACACGCCCGTGGTTGCCAGCCTGGACCTTCACGCCAATCTGACCCATCGCATGGTCGACCTCGCCGACGGGCTTACCGTCTACCGGACTTACCCGCACGTGGATATGGCCGCGACCGGGCGGAGGGCTTTCGAACTGCTGGAGCGGTGCCTGAGCGGGTCCGGGAGGTTCAAGGCATACCTAAAGATTCCTTTTCTGCTGCCACTGACCGCACAGTGCACGAATTTCGAGCCATGCCGTTCTATCTATAAAAAACTGGAGGGGTTGGAAAACGAAGCCGTGTGGACCGCGGATTTCGCCGCCGGATTTCCGCCCGCTGACATCCGTGAATGCGGCCCGGCGGTCTACGCCTGCGGTAGTGATCGGGATGCGGCAGAGCTTGCCGTGCAATCGCTGTACCGGAGAGTTGTCTCTGCCGAACCGGAATTCGAGTTTGCGCTGAAGACGCCGGACGAAGCGGTTCGCATGGCGATGGACTCGGCGTACGATGGCCCCGTTGTTCTGGCCGATGTCCAGGACAATCCCGGCGCCGGAGGCAGTTCGGATACCGTCGGCTTGCTGCAAGCGTTGGTACGAAACCGAGCTCGCGGTGCGGTGCTGGCCATACTGGATGACGAGGCCGCGGCGCATGCCGCTTTGCGGCACGGCCGGGGCAGCGTTGTGGACATCGAGCTGGGCGGCAAGTCCGGGCAGGCGGGACAAACCCCGTTTAAGGGAAGTTTTGTAGTCGAACACGCCACTGAAGATAAGTTCACGTGTTCCGGTGCAATGTACCGGGGTATGGTCGCGGATATCGGCCCGCTGGCACTGCTCAGGGTTAACGACAGCGGCTGCGACGTGCTCGTCATCGTCGGCAGCGAACGAATGCAGTGCCTGGATCTCGCCGTGTTCGACCATATGGGAATAGATGCTGCACGGCAGAAAATACTG
>CAMYOI010000330.1 GCA_947259955.1 uncultured Gammaproteobacteria bacterium | reverse complement strand
TGAACTGATTGAAGCACTAGAAGGAGAGCTGGTTTTTGAGCACAAAATCCTTGACCACCAGCCTGACTCGGATGGATCAATAAAAACCGAACACGAATATTTACCCGAATCCGTAGATGAGTTCGTCGAGAGCTATATACCAATCTGGGATAAAACAAATACAAGAGTCGTGGCGGTGGTTGAATTATACAAGGCTCCCAGAGCATTGTTTGATGTGCTTGAACAGGGCCGTTGGCTGGTATTGACGATTTCGGTAGTTAGCGGTTTAGTTCTCTATACTGTCTTGTTCTGGATAGTGCGGCGGGGAAACCGACTCATCATTCGACAAAATGATGCGCTGGTGAAATCTGAAAGACTGGCTTCTATTGGAAACCTGACAAGATCAATCGCTCACAGTATCCGTAATCCTATTGCAAGCATAAGGAGTTCGGCAGAACTTTCGCTGGATGATGCAAATCACACCGTTGCCGAATCTTTGCACGATATAATCAACGAATCTGACCGTCTGGATCAGTGGATACGGGAGCTGCTCGTATTGTCCCACACCCGGGGCCTGGAAATGTCTTCTACCTCAATCCACGAGGTTGTTACGCAGGCGACAGGGGACCTTGCGCCGTCTTTGGAGGAGAAGAATGTCAGGCTCGATGTAGACTTGCCCGAGGGGATGCGCAACGTTTTTGCAGAACCCGCCATGCTGAAGCAAGTGGTGATAACTTTGTTGGCCAATTCGATCGAAGCCTCAGCATATGCAGGAAAGATAAGCATCAAATCTAGCGATTTCGGGGAGACATTGGACATCACAATCAGGGACCAGGGCGCAGGTATGAGTGAAGAGTTTCTTGAAGACGTTTTTACGCCACTGGTAAGCGGCAAACTTAGTGGTTTGGGTTTAGGGTTAACGCTTGCGAAACAGGCGGTTGCACAGTTCGGTGGCCGTTTGACATTGGATAGCGTGTTGAACGAAGGGACTATTGCAACGATCACTTTGAGAACTGCGATCTGATATGCCGCAATCAATACTCATAGTCGACGACGAAGTCACGCTATCAAAAAACATATCGAAATATTTGGCTAGAAGTGGTTTCGAGTGTCGCCACGCCACAAGCGGTGAAGATGCGCTGGATTGCCTGGATCGGTTCAGCCCGGATGTCATTCTTCTGGATTATGCCTTACCGGGGATCAGTGGCCTGGAAACATTGAGCAAGATTCGAGCTGTCAATCCGGGATTGAATGTGGTCTTTATAACAGGTCACAGCACTGTGCAACTGGCCGTGGATGCAATGAAGGCCGGTGCCGATGACTATGTCAACAAGCCGATTTCCCTCAAAGAGCTTCAGTTGGTTATCGAGCGAGTTTTGGGGCGCCAAAGAATTGACCACGAACTGAACTATTATCGAAAAAAGGAGGCTCGCAACTCCGGGCTGGACTTGCTGCTTGGTCGATCACCGCCAATGCAAGAGGTGCGGCAAACAATCAGGAAATGCCTTAACGCTGAATCCAGAATTACTCAGGGCGTGCCTGCTTCAGTCCTGATCACGGGTGAGACGGGCACCGGAAAGGAACTGGTGGCCAAAGCCTTTCACTATGATGGGCCACGCCACAATCATCCATTCATTGAAATTAACTGCGCAGCCATTCCTTCTCAACTCATGGAAGCAGAAGTGTTTGGGTACGAGCGAGGCGCTTTCACCGGTGCCAGTCAACGTAAAGCCGGCTTGGTTGAGAGCGCCGAAAAAGGCACGCTTTTTCTGGATGAAATTGGCGACATGGAGCTTGATCTGCAAGCCAAGTTATTGAGCTTGCTTGAGAATCATCGATTCCGTCGGGTTGGCGGCTTGCGGGATCGTGAAATAGATATCAGGATTATCGCCGCTACTAACCAGGATCTGGATCAGCTAGTGGCCAGGAAACTTTTTCGCTCTGATCTGTTGTTCAGACTACGCGTAGTTCATATAAAGCTGCCGCCGCTTAGAGAGCGCGTGGAAGATACGATTTTGCTGGCCAGGTATTTTGTTGAGCAACAATGCGAGCGATACGGTCGTGAGACCGCAACCCTGGGACCCGAGGCGATTCGACTACTAGAAGAATACTCCTGGCCGGGTAATGTTAGAGAGTTGCGCAATGTTATAGAAAACGCAGTTATGCTGGCCCAGGGTAACACCGTGGAACACCAACACCTTGCAATTCCTGTGACACCTGTTGAGCGGACGCAGGAGGCAGGACCTTCCACAACCATCAATTCGGCTCTGGACCAAAATGAAGTACAGCTTCTGCTCGAGGCCCTTCGGAATTCGAAGTGGAATATTTCCCGCGCCGCCCGCGCATTAGGCATATCCAGAGATACGCTGCGATACAGGATAAAAAAGTACAATCTGGAAGATGCGCAATGAGCCGTTTGAAAATCCGTATTTCTCAGCACCGGCTTCGACGTTGTCTTCATGTTTGATAAATTGTTCATCGGCCACAAGCCAAAATTCCGCATCCATTTCAATGACGGTCCTTTCATTGAATACCTGGACGGGAAAGGTTTGGTCAACTGCAATTTTTACAGCGGTGACGACCTTGTATTCAGTACCCAGTTGAATCCCGGTCATTGGAGCAAGTGTTTCAGAAAATATCATTCGGATTGGCGGATAGAAGTCCTCGGTCGATTCGGTAAGCATTTGTATTTCCATAGGTTTGATCCTGTAAATAAAAGAATCAGAATCAATATCGATTCAAAAAGCCTGGGCGATACTTTGGCCTGGATTCCGCAGATACACGAGTTTTCGAAAAAGTGGCCTGATTCGGAAATTTATTGCGCCTGCTTTTTTCCCGAATTCGTATTCGAGCGTATGTACAGCGGCATCAGGTTTATAAAACCTGATAGCGAGCTTGAGAACGTCTACGCCACTTACAATATTGGTTGTTATTATGAAGATATCGTTAACCGCCATCCGAATGACCCCAGAATCGTTCCTTTAGGCCAAGTTGCCGCGGACATATTGGGGATTCGATACCGGGAGATCCGCCCGAAAATTCATATAGAAGATACGCGTCCAACGCTAACGACGCCCTACGTTTGTATCGCTACTCAGTCAACCGCGGCATGCAAGTTATGGCAATTTGAGGGAGGCTGGCAGGAAATAATCGATTATTTGAGCGCCAGGGGATACGCGGTGGTTTTGATACAAAAAGAAGAGGGTGATTTCCGGCGGGTCATCAATAAGAGCGGCAACTATTCACTACAAGCACGAGTGACCGATTTACTGCATTGCGAATTCTTCATCGGATTAGGTTCCGGGTTGTCCTGGTTGGCCTGGGCGCTGGGAAAACCGGTAGTTCTGATTTCTGGCTTCAGCCAACCTTTCGCGGAGTTTGAGATGAACTGCTACCGTGTCATGAACAAGAATGTCTGCCACGGTTGTTGGAACTCCACCCAGTTTGTGTTTGATAGAAGTGATTGGAACTGGTGCCCGTTACATCGATCCACGCCACGCGAGTTCGAGTGCAGTCGAGAAATTACACCCCGAATGATAATAGAAAAAATTGATCAGCTCGCGTGGGTGAAATGACCCGATTGGGTGGGTTATTTCACCCTTATTTTAAAGCTTAGACGAATTGATTCCCTGATTCTCAGCCAGATTTGAATGGCATGGTTTGTGCTAACTACCTCTGGTGATGGTCATCAAAGTGGGAAATAATCCCACTTAATTTTGGCCAGTAGTACGTGAAAATCAATGTTCGAATTTGGAGGAATCTATGTCTGATCAAATCAGCTCGGTGCGCAGGCGCTTAACTTTCATCATTGGTCTGGTGTCCGCGGCCATCGTCACCGGGTGCGGCGGCGGTTCTACGTCCGCGGGGGGGGCCGGGTCCGATTCAAGTTTTGGGACTACCGGTGCCAGTGGTACTTCGGGATCAAACGGCTCAAGCGGGGGATCTGGTGCCGCCGTTACCTCAGGTACCTCGGGATTGAGCAGTACGTCTGGAACATCCGGCACCGCGGGGACCAGTGGAACCTCGGGTACAGCAGCAACGAGTGGCACGTCAGGAACATCCGGCACCAGCGGCACGTCCGGAAGCTCTGGCAGCAGTGGTTCATCCGGCAGTTCCGGATCGAGCGGCTCGTCCGGCGATGACGATTGAGTATCGCCGATATCCGGGGCTACGGTGATCGCGAAGTGGACGTTGCCAGACGGGTCCATAGCGGAACAGACCGCGGCCACCAGCGGCAGCGGCCAGGCCAGTTTCAAAATTTCGGGAGGGGGTGGCCTGTACCGACTGACGGTAACCGACATCAGCAAAGGAGAGAAATACGCATTTGATCCGCAGCACAGCATCCTGAGTGCGGCCAAGGTCGCTCGCCGTATAGCGTTAAAGTATGCCATCCGGCTTATATGTCAGGCTGTGAACCGATGTTAACATCAGGTTTGTATGAATCTTGGCGCTTGACACGATGTTCGAAACAACCATAGCCGGCAGGCTGCCTAAACCCGCCTGGCTGGCGGAACCGGAAAAATTGTGGGCCCCGTGGCGCCTTGAAGGCGAGGAACTGGAGCGGGGCATGCGTGATGCGGCACTCATGTGGATGAGTGAGCAGGAGGCCGCGGGTATCGATATCGTAACCAACGGCGAGCAATTCCGGGAACACTTCGTGCACGGGTTCCTCAAACACGTGGACGGGATCGACTGGAACAAAATGACCATCATGGGAATACGGGATGATCGATATGATGCCGAAGT
The DNA here is from genome assembly GCA_947259955.1 of uncultured Gammaproteobacteria bacterium. Lineage (GTDB taxonomy): Bacteria > Pseudomonadota > Gammaproteobacteria > Arenicellales > JAANXG01 > JAHEKE01. Next base: position 154 of record CAMYOI010000330.1, on the reverse strand, counting down.
GCCTACGGTGACCGGTCCGGTAAAACGAAAGGGCAGGGTGCACAGTGAGGAAGTCGAGTTTACCCGTGCCCATACGGCCAGAAAACTGAAATTTACGCTGCCTGGACCGATGACGATATGCGACACCATTGCGGATGATCATTACGGCCGCCGG
>CAMYOI010000329.1 GCA_947259955.1 uncultured Gammaproteobacteria bacterium | reverse complement strand
GGCACGGGCCTATCATCGCATCATCAAGGTGGCGCGTACGATCGCCGATCTCGGGGGTAGTCCAGGCATTTCCACCGATCATATCAGTGAAGCAATCAACTACCGGGCACTGGACCGCACTAGATAACGCAGCATTGGCATGCACACTATCAATCAGCCTCCGGCCGATCCGGCACTCGAAGCGATTGAGCCACGAACAGAAACGACTCAACGCATCAAGGGTACGATCCGTTGGTGAGTTGGCGGAGCAAGAACTGGCGAAAGTGTCGTTATTACATCCAAGGAGTTCATTGAGATTCCAGGCGAAGTAGATGCAATCTCGTAGACCCGTGAAAACACCGCGCGGGGATACCGAGTGAAAGTAACCTACAAAGCACACCGCCGAGACGCTATTGCGAATATCTTCCTGCAATTGCGGCAGCGATTCATGGATGAGTCAGTTCACCCTTTCATCGACGGCGGCCGCCAGGTCCGCCGATGCCGGGAAAACGCCGCCGCGTGATCGTTCGCTCTTTCGGCTATCGCGATTGCTTCGCGCCACCCGCCCTCGGTTGATCTGACAGCCGCGAAAATTTCCTCGATGAGAGCACCGTAGATCTGATTCGCTCGCATTTTATCAACAATGATACCGAGCGGTTCTCCATAGAATACGGCTATCCACAGCGTGCCCTTATCCTGAACGATAGTCCAGGCTTTCCGGATGATCGCAGGGTGTAAACGGATCGGCTTCTCCTTCCCCTGGGATACGCCGCGGCGGATCGGGATACTGACGATAATCACCATATTTACTTCGAAGAAATTGTTCGTAATTCTTCGGTGCGCACAGCCACGCACCCTCGAATTCCAGCCGGGTACAGGGAAATATCTCATCCGTTCTGAATCTTGTTCCTCTGAAAGGATTGACGAGGTGCCCCTGCTCATCCGTACGGTGGATTATCAAATCAACCTGAAGACCATTGTGGTGTTTTGCATCCGGATTTTTCCGTTGCCATTCCACGTAGTTGCTGTACCGGTCTCTGAGTTTCACCATTATGCTTCGCTTGGAGAAGTAAGGGTCGGTCTCGCCGTCTTGATAGAATATATCTGGGGGAAGTTCGTCGATGACCCTTTTGAGGCGAGCGAGATCGAGACGGGTGATGCCTACATCGACATCGCAATCCCAGGGAATGATGCCTTTATGTCGAACCGCGCCAAGGAGGGTGCCCGCCGTCATCCAATAACCGATGTTGTGCTTGCTGCAAATGTAATCGAGGATTTTCAACATCCTGATCATCACCAGTTGACATTGCCGAAGAGTGGTCTCTCCAGTACTTCTGTTGTCCGGGAACCGATCGGTTATCGTTTCGAAGTCGTCCACAGCGGGAATTACTTTTCAATCGAAACCAAGGGCATTCCAGTTCATTCGGTTTTGTCGAGGAAATTAACGAAGCGTCACACCTGTGACACGGTAGCCTATAACACACCCGCGCAGGACTGCAATCTATTGGTCGGTAATGATCCCGGATCTTGCCGGCGAGGGCGGTTTGAAAGATCCATTATTGATGGCAGTTCTGAAATCCGCCAAAAGAATCGAGTCCATATCTTCTGTACATGATATCACTGGTAGAATCGATCACTGCCATGAATAGTAATTCGGATGCCGGCGCAGCGCAGTCGACGCCGTTGATCTGTGCAAAGGATCTCTACGAGGTTCCCAGATTAACGGTGCAGGCGCTGCTCGCGTGGACACTGCCGGAGCCGTTCTGGTGGCCTCTGTCCCGCTTTTTCGGCAGGCTCTTTGCGGCGGCGCATCCAGCTCGGACGCGATCCAACGCGGAACTTATAAGGTCAGCACTACTGGACACACCGCTCGCCGACCGATCACAGCGCATCGCCACCGAGTATTGGGCCAATCGCTATCAAGAACGGTTTCAGTGCCTTCGTACCTGGAGTCCAGGCGGCTGGAATCCGGAAATCGATGTAACGGGCATGGAACACGTGGAAGCCGCCAGCACCAATGGCCGTGGCATACTCTTCTGGTCGGGCAAGTTTGCCTTCAGCGCCCTGGTCAATAAAATTGCACTTCACCGTCTCAATATGGAGGTCACTCACTTCAGTCGGCCGTATCATGGTTTTTCCACCACCCGATTCGGCATCCGCTATCTCAATGCCGTGAGGCGCGGCGCGGAGGATCGTTATCTATTGGAGCGTTTGATGACGCCTGAACATCGAACCCGGGAGGCCCTGGAATTGATTCGAGACCGCCTGGTGGGCAAAGGCACGGCGTCTTTCACCATAGGAGACAAAGGGCGCCATAGAGCGAGCGCCAAATTTCTCGCCACCCGCATTCAGCTCGCCACCGGGCCTCTTGCCATCGCACGGCGGGCTGGCGCCGTCGTCCTTCCCGTATTCACGCTTCGTACAGCACCGGGCCGGTTTACGGCAGCTATCGGTCCCGCCATCGAATCACGGGTGAACGCGGATGGGAATGTGGACTTCGCAGACGGGATCCAGACGTTGATCGATTTGATAGTACCCTATGTTATGCGTGACCCCGGACAATGGCGGGGCTGGCCTTACCTTGTGATCGGGCCCAATGCGAAATCTATTTGAAGCTTTATCTCTTGTGCCCGGCCTCGCACATCTAGAGCGCCGCGATTTGAGAATCGAAAAGCTTGGCGGGCTTACGAACAATAACTACAAGGTTTCGGGGGCGGGAATATGTGCCGTCGTTCGGCTTCCGGGTGCAGGTACTGAAGATTACGTAAACCGCAATTTTGAGATAAAAAACTTGCGCGCCGCTGCCGCTGCCGGCGTGTCCCCGGAAATTCTGTATAGCGACGTTCGACGGGGGATAGTGGTAACCCGGTTTATCGAAGGGGCCGAGCCACTCGATGCTAAACGCGCCGGAACGACGCCTCTCCTCGCCAGAGTCGGGAACACACTGCGGCAGTTGCACACTCGGTCCGACGTATTTGTGAACAACTTCAATCCTTTCCACCAACTCGAGCGCTATGTCTCCATCCTGGCGGAGCTTAATCACAAACCAAAAGCACGATTCGTCGAGGTGATTTCTCAGCTGAGACCCGTTCGAAAAGCGATCGAAGCGCGCCCAAACGCTTCCGTGCCATGTCATTGTGATCTTCTTCCAGAGAACATTCTTGATGACGGTAATAAATTGCTGATCATCGATTTCGAATTCTCCGGTAATTATCATCCTTTATGGGACCTTGGTGATTTCTCTGGCGAGGCCGATCTCAACAAATCTCAGGACGATACCTTGTTGATGAGCTACTTTGACAGTGCTATATCGACGGACGCGCACGCATTATTCGTAATTTTCAAGGCGGTATCGCTCCTGCTTGCTGCAGGGTGGGCGCAGGTCCAAATCGCAAACGGCAATATATATGCCGCTTTCGACACCTACGCGGATATTCGACTCAATCGCTGCTGCGATATCATTGTATCCGAAGATATTGATCGACTTTGTACACATCTAATGGTCAATAGCAAAAGCGTCCAGGAAACGCAGCCGGTTTGAATAGCGATACCAGCGTCGGGTCTGAGCATGGCATTTCCGCGCATGAAGTAAGCGGACTGATTCTGGCAGGAGGCGCAGGAGTTCGAGTCGGCGAGAAACCGAAGGCTTTTTTGAGACTTGGCGACAAGATGCTGCTGGACCATGTCATTGACCTGATTGCTCCTTACGCCGGCGAGATCATTGCAGGATTACCTGCCGAACAGATCGACAGAGCGCGATCCTGCATCGGGAATCGACCTATTCAGTGTGTTGCGGGAGGTGATACCAGGCAGGACACCGCGGAAATTCTGGCGCGAGCAGCAAGCCGGCAATGGGTTATTCTCCAAGACGTTGCGCGGCCATTAACTCGCACCGATCACATCGAGGCGGTACTTGAGTTGGTAAGAGAGCATGGGGCTGTCGTATCAACGTTGCGCGCCACATACCGAGACGGTGTCGCGGTTCGGCAGGGTGACTATTATTACGAGTCTTTACCGCGAGAAAATGTGATCTTGACCCAAACTCCACAGGCTTATCGCAGGGACATCTTACTTGATGCATTTCGGCAGGCTGAGTCCAAAGGGTGGCGGGAGATAAGCCCAGCAGCGCTGGTCACCATGGCTGGCTATTCTGTTCGCATTGTAAAAAGCCCAACGGAAAATCTAAAGATCACCTATCCCGGGGACCTGGAGAAAGCCTACGGGCTGCTAATGCAGCGCGAAGTTAAATCGATAGTGTAAAGGTGCTAATGTCATATGGCGCTGATGTCGATGCGTGGCATTCAAAGGGCGGATCGGCCAAAACGGCAGGCACCTGCATCCCGGCTGACGACGCAGGAGTGGCCCGGTGTTGCCCAAACCTTAAAAAAGAAAACGGTGATACGTTTATAATATCTGGAATTTGCCTGACTTTGAACGGCGAACGCCGCGTTCTCACGTAACAGTGGATTCATGATCGACGTTTCGGTTTACCTGTTCGGCGGCCTGGGAAACCGGCTTTTCCAAATGGCCAGCTGTCTAGGTATTGCTCGAAAACGCGGCCGAAATCCGAGGATCGCCGGGTACGATCCGGGCGGCTCGCGGAGCCCGACGGCGTATGTGCGCCTCATGAAGCGCTTCGATCCTCACACCTCCCTGCGGTCCGTAGCCCTTGAAGACCTTGGCAATCTTCCATCCGGGACGGAGGTTTTTCGTGAAAAACGGGAATTCGAATTCGACCCCGATGTTCTGAAGTGCGTCATTCGTTTGCAACTCATTTACTTGAAGCCGGATACGATATCAGAAAAATACAGGTGTTAATGGGTCATACGAGACTGTCCACCACCATGATCTACTTGCATGTCAGTCGTCAAACCTTAGCTGCGATCCCAAGCCCTCTGGATCTTATTGATCCGGATAAACCCGAAGGAAAAACCACTTTATCGATCTCAAAAACTACTACCGGTTGTGCCTGAGCCAATTTCCAAATGGCGCCAAATTGCTGATCTTTTCCGACGAACCGCAAAAGATAGACACGATCTACCCGGGGATCACCGAAAAAGGTACGATCGTTAACTGCGATAACGGCCTGGCTAGCCTCCATGCAATGGCAAGATGCAGGTTGGGGGGAATATGCGCCAATTCCACTTTCAGCTGGTGGGGCGCCTATCTCAATCCTGCGTCGGACAAGACGATCTGTATGCCCGACAGATTCGTACTCTCCCGGCCTTGCGGGCGGGATTTCTATCCGGCAGATACCAGGGTATTCCCGGTAGACCGCCCCCGGTCGTTCGTCGTGAATCTTGATCGTCGAAAGGACAGGTGGGCTCGTGTCAGCGCCCAGTTCGATACGCTGCAGACCGCCATCGACATAAGGCGCTATCCCGCGGTGGAAGACAAGCGCCAACCCTACCTGGGCTGTACACGCTCGCATAAAAACATCGTATCGATGGCCAGAGATAACCGATGGCCCCTGGTCATGGTCATGGAGGATGACATCGTCATCAAGAATCCCCGGGCTGTCATCGAACTTCTCGATTTTCTGTATACGAATCAGGTCTGGGACATTTGCTTTGGCGGGGTATCGACCTGCCGTCCCGAATCGTGGTCCAGGTTGACGGGTCGGCGGCCCAGCCGCCCGGTTTCGTTCAAGAGAATAAGCGATCGCATAATGGAAATTCCGCTTAGCCTGTCAACGGTCATGGTCATCTACCACCGGAATTCCTACGACAAGGTGCTGTCTCTGGACGAGACCGACACGAATCAAAGAATCGACGTTTTTCTCTCGGAGAACATTGAACGGAAATGGGTTCATGTGCCATTTCTCGCATATCAGCGGCCCGATTTCTCTGATATTCTGATGTGTGAGACAGATACCAGGTCCAGCTACGAGCACAGCGAGAAATTTCTTCAGGAATTGAAAAATATCCGCAATCTCAGACGCCAGAACAAGGGGCGTTCGGAATAATAATGAAACAAGCGATATCGAAGATTTTTCACGTCCGCACGGAATTCTGATCATTATTTTATCATTGGACGCGTACTGGATCTGAAAAACGTGGTTTTGTTCGGTGCCTGGTATTTCAGCGATGTGGTTGCGGAACTGGCGACGGAATTCGGCTGGACAGTGATAGGGCGGGTAGATCCGGAACCTCCTTCGCGCACGCGGACGTTATGGGAGGTGCCCAAGGGTGTTGCGTGTTTTGTCGCGATTGGCGATAACAAACAACGGGAATACGTAACCAGTCAACTCGAGCTGCACTCGCGTCGCATCGTATCCATGGTCCACGCCTCCGCGGTAGTAAGCCGGAGTGCCATCATCAGCGCGGGCAGCTTTATCGGCGACACGCAATCGTCAGAACAGGCTGCCGCGTGGGCCAGGGTGTCGTCGTCAATGCCGGCGCCGTGATCAACCATCACTCAACCATCTGAGATTTCGCCCTGTTCGGACCCAACGCCGTAATCACCAGCCGTGGGAAAGTGGGTAACAGAAAACTCGTAGGGGCAGGCGCGGCTGCTCGGCCAGGCTGCGTAATTGGCAGGGATTGCATACTCGGGGCCGGCGCCGCCTTGGCTGGAGGCATCGCCCATGGAACCACCACCGCAAGAAATCCAGCGAGACCAATCGCCCGGCGCAGGTCCGTACCGCGTGATCGTCAATCGGATTGGAAGCATAATGAAGTATGGTAGGTCCGTCCCCTAATCGATTTTGCTTGATCTACCAGCAGGCAGGCCCGGGAAGGGACGATCCAGCCTGATGGGCTTATGCATCCGAATTATGGCACCTCAGGAGATAAGACCATGCAATTTCAGATAGCGCAGCGTCAGATTAATCTGCGCCCGTACAAGATCCATGTCCAGTTCGTAGGCGTCGGCGATAAGCTTCGTGATCTCACTGGCGCTGTTGCTCCCGTTGCAAAGGCTCCATACTAACGCACCCGAGGAATCGGTCGTCATCTCCGTCCCGGCCGCGGATTCAAGGTGGAGCGAGTGCCGGTCTGAGCGCTCCTTGTAGCCCGGAATCCTGCGGGGAATGGCTGAATCCAGATCGAATCGGAAGGTGAGCAGATCTCCGGAACTTTTGAAGCGCTTGATAGAAAGCGCGCGCGCGGCGATGCCCTCCACTGAATAGAACCGATTCATCAGCGTCTCGACCGAAACACGTGTACTCGATTTGTTGTTGATCAATGCACCCACGTAACCGCAGAAGCCCTCACGAATTTCCTTTACCTGCTCTAGTACGCGTCTTCTGATCAACGCCGGATCGGGGGGATCCCGCTTCCACGCCTGGACACCTTCGAGGACCGCATCCGGTTCTGGGTCCACGAGTATTGAATTCACTGCATCGAAAAACTCATCCCTGCCGCCCCTTGACGGTGTTGTAACCACCGGCAGGCCGCACATCAGATATTCCATGCTGGCGAACATCGCACCCTCGGACGCCGACAGGCAAAGCCCGGATACCGAAGCGTTTATCAATTCCGACACCTCCGCGGGGGCCAGGTATTTTCTGTTGAAATCAGCGTGCGACAGTTCGGGGCGGTAGGCGTGCAGGTCTTCCCCATCGTAGGTCACAACGTAAAGTTGTCTGATCCGATGCGCCAGCTCATGGCGCTTAACGTCGTGCATCCCGGCAATGTGGATTGCGTCGTATCGTTTCTCCGCGTCGGCGGATGCAAACACGTTCTCATTGACAAATGCATTTTGTGACCATTGGGCGCCGCGCACGCCGCATTCCTTGCGCCACTCATCCTCTTCATTCGCGTTGACCATGAAATGATGCTCTATCCCCTGCGCTTCAAGCTTCTCCTGAAGCCGTGCGACCCTCTTCATCTGGTGCCATTCATTCGGCAAACTCAACGGGTATTCGAGCAAGGTTACCGGCCGCAAGTCATCCGGCAACCAGGGTACCCCGAGCCCGGTGTTGATACTGCCTACACCGAGATAGCAGAGGACCGCGGGATCGTGAGACAGTGCATAGTAGCTATAGGGTCGCATGCAATTACCAACGAATGCATTTGCGCACAGTATACTTCGCCCAAGAATGATGCCCGCACTCGGAGGGCTGAAAGTACCGTAGCTAACTCGATCACGCGCTGCGTACGATGGCACCCAGGCTGTGCATGGTGAATTACTATTTTTGGCGGAATCTAGAGCAGCAGCAAGCCCTATTCACCCGGAAAGGTGCGGCAATCGAAAAATTCTTTGAATATATGCAGCGGATTGGCGAAGCGGGTTTTTCTTGTTGCTCTCCCAGTTCCCCACCGTACATGGGTTGACCCCAAGAATATTAGCAAGTTCTGATATAGAGAGTCCGCGTGAATTCTGTGCAACCGTATTCGATCACCGATGGTTTTGGGGTATTGCCCGGATATGATCCCCGAGTGTTCGTAAATCATTGGGGTACCTAGGGTTTTTCGGTCGCATCCCGGTTTTCCTGAGCGATGGCAACTTAGCCATGAATCCCTGTCCCTGCGGCCGGCTGGGGGATCCTGG
>CAMYOI010000328.1 GCA_947259955.1 uncultured Gammaproteobacteria bacterium | reverse complement strand
ATTGATCCACCGAATGATCTTTCAAAAGGACCATGAAACTGTCCCGTAATAGATTGAGCTGCTCGGCAACTTTGGGAAAAAACCAACGACTTTCATATTGTCGGAGTAGGTCTTCGAGGAGCTCAATCTCAATGGTCTCGTCCCCCTGTGTCGGCTTTAAAGCCCCGCTGTAGTCTGGCGGCAAGATTACATATGAGCCACCTTTACCTTTGTCAGGGCCGGGTGCACCCATATCTACGACGAAACGAAAGTAGGCGTCGTTTACGGTTCCGGGGCCTGCTCCGGGTGGGATTTCAACAATAGTTGCACCGTCACGCTCCAAATCAAGCATAACCATGGCATAAACCGTATCCGTATTCCCGGTTAAAAATAGCGGGTCGGAATCCATCAGCTGGTCAAAAACAATACATTGATTCGCTTGAGTTGCATTCATTTGCTTCATGCCGCGGCGTATGCCCTCTAAAGAGGTCGCCGGGATGAAATTTAGGAAAGTCTCCATGCCACGAGCAAAATCCAAATTATCATATACTTTTTGCACGGTTTCTTTAGTTGGGCGGCCATCATGAAACTCCAGCGTACCAATCGTGGTTTCAGTCTTGTCGGGTGTCATAATTCCCGGCGGAATGTGGTGGTTATATCCCGGAGTAACGTCTTCAGCGTAAACAGGCGCTACAAATAATATACTCAGACCACAAATTACAGTTGCTTTGGCTATTGAATTGAAAATATTTGTTTTCAATTTGTTTCTCCTTTGTCTGCTTTCAGCACGGGGGCGGAGCGTTCCGCCCCCCCCCGCGATTAATCAATATCTTGAACCTTGAACCTTCTTTCACTTACTTCACCATTTCGATCTCACTCGGTCTCCAGGTCTTATCAAGCCAGGGCTTGAGCGGTCCATACATGCGGAGAATGGTACACCAGCTTTTGCCCGGGATGGTTTCCAGCCAGTTACTCTCTTTACCCTTTGGTGCTTTGGGACCAAAGAAGATGTCGTAGGAACCGTCCAACTGCCATTCTTGATTGATAATCTACTCTTCGGGTTGCGTATCTTCTGGTCATTGCACGCCAAGACAGGGCTTTGCTGAATTATGCGGCTCGACTGCCCGCTCTTGGCTGAAAGTACGAGTCCAGCGACTAGGTAGTGAATGTCCGCTCCTGCGGTAATACCTTCGTCACCCTAAAGATCCATGTAAGTCCGCAGTTGTAAGCCGTCTGTTTGGAAATGCTTATATTATCTATGTTTGATCGCTAATCGAGGGTCTGCTCTAAACCTGTAAGCAGCCAATTTATGTGCCTCGGTCTGATCAACGAGAATCGGATGGAAGCAAAACAAGGAAGGGTTAAAATACTTCATTCGAGCCGTGCAGTGTTAGGCGGCGACATTGCCTTCGTGCCTGTGCTCGACTCCAATCTATTTGAGGACCCCGATGGTCTCCGTCGTGACGTTAACATAGGTACCGCCCTCTTCCCCGGGAGATGCAGGAGTGGCTTGCTCGTAGCTTCCGAGCTTCCCACATTACCCACCCTTTAGCGCCCCAGATACACATTATGGAAAGCTTTCCATAAGGCCTATCTTGGCCGCTGATAAGCGATACAGGGGCTAAATTGAATGTTATTCGACATCAACCATCCAGATTGAAAGAAATTCGATCGGAATGAGTATTTTTCGATTATTGATATACCGGTCAGCACATTGGCTGTCGTCGACCTGTTAGGCAGCAAGTTATGCACCGCATGGAATATTCATTATTGTATGGTTTACTTAAATACCCAATTAACAAGAAAAAGCTGTTAAATTAGGTTCAAAATAAACTTTTCACTTGAGTATGGTTTGTTTCTACGCTAGATTAACAAATATGACTAGTGAACCCCGCAGTAAATTAAACCGTCTGCTCAGAGCGTGGCCCCAGGGCACCGTCGCCATATCGCGCTGGCTGGAAGCCCAGGGTGCCTACCAGCAACTGGTGCATGAATATGAGAAAAGCGGTTGGATACAGCGCATCGGCCAGGGCGCCTATTTGCGTGCCGGCGACACGGTTGAGTGGACCGGCGGCCTGCATGCCATCCAGGAACAAATGAAGCTGCCTGTCCATGCAGGGGCAAAAACGGCACTGCAGATGCAGGGGTACGCACATTTCTTGCCACTAGGAAAAGGTGGGATCGTGGTGCTGTTCGGCAGCCCAGGCACCCGGCTGCCCGCCTGGTTCCGGCAATATGAATGGGGGGTGGAGCCTCGTTATACCACCACAAAACTGTTTGCCGATGATCCGGACGCAGGTCTTACCAAAAAGGAACAGGGTAAATTTGACGTCACAGTTTCGGCGCCCGAGCGCGCCATCATGGAAGTGCTGTATCTCGTGCCCGCGGAGGAATCCTTTGAAGAGGCCGGCCTGCTCATGGAAGGGTTGACCACTTTGCGGCCGCGCCTGGTTCAGTCGCTGTTGGAGCAATGCCGCTCTGTGAAGGTGAGACGGCTGTTCATGTTTCTCGCGGAAAGCTACAACCATGCATGGGTCAAGAAACTGGATCTGTCAAAGGTGGACTTCGGCAAAGGCAAACGCATGATAGTCAAAGGCGGACGGTTGGATGTCAAATACAATATCACTGTCCCTGATACGAATTTCGAGTGGAAGGCATCGGTGAATTCGGCATGAAAGACAGTCCCTACTTCAAACAGGCACAACTCATGCTACGGGTCATGCCCCATGTGGCAGCAGAAGAGTGCTTCGCGCTGAAGGGCGGCACGGCGATCAATCTCTATGTGCGCGACATGCCGCGACTGTCGGTCGATATCGACCTGACGTATTTACCCCTGGAACCGCGCGACACGGCATTGGCAAACATCGGCGAGGCGTTGCAGCGAATCGCCACCGCGATCCGAAGAACCGTACCCGGAGTGACTGTGCAGGAGATCCGGGCAAGGGGAGCGGAGCATGTATCCAAGTTAACCGTAAGCACAGCAGAGGCCACGATCAAGATCGAGCCCAATCTGGTGCTCCGGGGCACAGTGTTTTCGCCCGTGGAACGGGAACTGAGCGAGCAGGCCGAAATATTATTCGAGGCATCGGCGACAGCCAACACACTGGCCGTTGCGGATCTGTATGGTGGCAAACTATGCGCCGCGCTGGACCGCCAGCATCCACGCGACATTTTCGACATCAAGATCCTGATGGAGAACGAAGGTATTACGGACGAAATCCGCACCGCATTCGTCCTTTATCTTGCTAGCCACGATCGGCCGATGAGCGAACTACTCGACCCTAACCTAAAAGAATTTCGCCTGGTATTTAAGCGAGAGTTCGCCGGGATGGCAGCCGAAGAAATTGAATATGATGAACTGGTAGCAATCCGTGAACGGCTCATAGAAACAATCAAGAACACAATGACAGAGAATGAGAAGAAATTCCTGCTTTCAATAAAGCAAGGTCAACCGGATTGGGATCTCATACCAGTGGAAGGCGTCGACCTACTGCCCGCGATTCAATGGAAATTGATCAATATCCGAAAGATGAAGAAAGAAAAACAGGCGGAATCACTTCAGAAACTTCAGTCGGCGTTGGGGTTGTGAATGAGCGCCAGCGTTCCATGGCGTTCTCCCGTTCTGTTATTGGGAGAATGCACTTTTGACAACTTGGTAACGAGAACCCCACTATGGAAGAAATTGTAAGAAAAAAAGGTTGGAAACCGATTCCGCTGCCATTAAAAATACTTTTCGTTGTGTTTATCCTCTGGTCAGTTGGATCAGTGATGAACCTACCAAATTTATTTGAAACAGGATTGCCGCTCTTTGGGGTTTTTGTGTATGGAATAACTGCGGCTCTTATAGTGCTATTTCTGGATATCATAGTACCAATGACATTTCTCTTCGCTCTTTGGAATAGAAAATCGTGGGCAGTAAAATAGGCGTTCTCTTACATCGGCATCTTCATACTCAACAGTACGGTTGCTCTTTTTACAGTAAGCGACAAATTGGGACTACTACAAATTCTTGTACCAACCATTGCTAGCATTGTCTTTTTTGTAGTCATTTATTGGAAACGAAACTATTTTAGACAAACTCCTTAGTGGAGACTCAGGGCATGAAGGAGAAACTTAGGTTCACTTCCTAGTTTTCTTTCGGTGAAAGTAACTTGGCCTCGTTATCATAGTTCTGATTGACATCGTCCCTAAATCTGCTCACGCAATTCTCTCATCATCATTTTGCCCGATCCGGGAAGCGGAAGCGCACGGACGACGGTCACTCTCCCGAACTTTACAACTGGTCGTGCTTGCCGACGCAACGCCTCAGTTATGGTAAGCTCTGCTCACCAACAATAAAGACAGGACCCGTAACGTGGCACTTAGAGATCGGGTTGCAGCGCGGCCCCGGTGGTCGGCAGAATGGAAAACCACGAGACCACGAATGACGGCATTTACTTTGATGGTTGGGGCAGCGAGTTTTATGGACAGTATAAGCTGTCTCGTCGACTGTGGTTTGTCGGGGGATACAACATCCTTGAGCCGGATTCGGACCAGGTCCAGGCTGGAGACTATAGAGTCAAATATGCGGTCGCGGGCCTGAGATATACCTTCGAAGATTTCCGTCGCATGATTTTCGCCAATGTGCGCTTCAATGACGGCGTCGATGCCGACGGCACACCTCAAGCGACCGTCTATACCGTTGGCGTCAGGTGGGATCTTTCAAAGCGCGGCTGGCACGTATCCAGCAAGACCAAGTGACGCCCCTCGAGATACCCTCAGCCCCCTGCCGACTACCAGCGGATTCGCACCTCGTGAATGGCTTGTGGTATGCGACGCTGTATCGTGAAGTCAATACCGTTTATCTCGATAAGGCTGCCCGGGTGGGGGATTTCATGGACCTTGCTCAGAAGCAGGCCGGCCAGGGTGGCCTGATGTC
>CAMYOI010000327.1 GCA_947259955.1 uncultured Gammaproteobacteria bacterium | reverse complement strand
TTGGATGCCGATATCATCGAGCATTTCAAGAATTTAGTGCATAAGGCTGGAGGGGGTAACTATCAATCGCTAATTAATGAGGCTCTAAAAGAACATATTAAGGTACATGATAAAGGCTTGGAAAATGCACTCCGGAAAGTAATAAGAGAAGAACTCAAGAAAACAGGCTAAGAGGCATAACAATGCGCTCGTGCCGACACCGGAAAGTTTTGTGGCGCTCCGCGTGAGGTTCCGTGGCGGTGCGGTGATTTGGGCCGGGAACCGGCGCCGGATGAGACCACGATCTGCAAGTTTCGCCATATATTGGAATCGAAGGATTTAGGCGAAAGGCTATGTCACCTGGTAAACGCGTATTTATCGGAGAAAGGTCTGTTTGTGTCAAAAGGCACGATCGTTGATGCGACGTTGATCGATGCCCCGACCTCGACCAAGAATAAGGAGAAGAAGCGTGACCCGGACAGGCATCAGACGCGCAATCCCTGCCAATACCCATGACTCACAGCTACTGGAAGATTTGCTGCATGGTGACGAGACAGAGGTGTGGGGGGGTTCAACCTATAGCGGTCAGAAAGAGGTGCTGTCAGAGCAGGCGCGCATGCCAAGGATTATGCACACAAGAAAGGTTCACGGAATCGCAAGCTGAGTGATGACGATCGCTCGAAGAACCGGAATAAATCCAAAGTACGAGCGAAGGTTGAGCATGTGTTCCATGTGATGAAGCGCCAGTTTGGATTTACCAAAGTCAGATATCGCGGATTGGATAAGAATGCCAACTGGGTGTTTATGAGTTGTGCCTTGGTAAATTTATCGATGGCGAAAAAACAGTGATTGTGGCCGACGTAGGATTATTGTGTCCGAAATAAGTCAATGGCATTGAAAGAGACAAAAATCGATGATCAAAGTGATCAATTCAGGTCGCAAATTATCCTTTTCTGAAAAATAAGCGGATGCCGAAAGAATACCAATCCAGATTCGTCAAAATCTCTAATAAATCAGAGGTTCCCTCGATATGAAATCGCTCAGAGATCAATTGTTGACAGCAGGTCTAACGGACGAGAAATCTGTTAAAAACGTGCGCAAGCAGAAACAAAAGCAAAATAAGAAACCCAAGAGAGCACGAGGCGAAGCCTCGGAAATCACCCGGCAGGTTGAGCAAGCGCAACGTGACAAAGCAAATCGAGACAAAGAGTTAAACCGCTTGCGACAGCTGGAAGTAGAGAAGAAGGCGCACCGCGCACAAATTCAACAACTCATAGACACGAGCAAGATAAATCGAACAGAAGGCGAGATTGCCTATCATTTCACCATAGACGGCAAAGTCAAAAATATTCGTGTCACCGCGGAACAGCAGAAGCAATTGGCTCGAAACCAGATCGCCATCGTGATCTGCGACGGCGATCAAGTGGAATTGGTGCCGAGAGTAGTCGCTGAAAAAATCGCTCAGCGCGATACGTCCTACATTATTGAAAACAGAACCGAAGAACCGAATACTTCAGCGGAAGACGATCCTTACGCGGGCTATCAAATACCCGATGATCTGGTTTGGTAGCCTGTAGTCAGGCGCCACACTAGTGCGCTCGTAGAGTCGCTGGCTCGCGCGAAACTGAAAACTCACCCGAAAACGCGTGACATTAGGCCATGACTGAGCAGAAATTCGATAATCATCGCGTCACCGCGGTGACCGGGGCAACGGGCGCCATCGGCGAGGCGATCGCGCGTCAACTTGCGGGGAACCCGCGTAACGAAGTGATATTGATCTGCCGGGACGAAGACAAAGCCGCCCGCTGCGTTGCGCAAATTACCCGCGCGACCGGAAACCCCCGGGTTCGCTATGATCTTGCGGATTTGTCACGCCATTCATCGATTCAGGCGCTGGCGGATCGTTGGCCAGGACCCCTGCACGTACTGGTGAACAATGCCGCCGTGACCCCACGGCGTCGCGAATGTACGCCAGAGGGTATCGAACGGCAGTTTGCCACGAATGTGCTCGGTTATTTCTGGATGGTCGAAGCGTTTACCCGATGTCTTAAACATTCGATCCCCGCGCGAGTCGTTAACGTTGCGAGTTATTGGGCGGGTGGGCTCGACATTGAAGATCTTGAGTTCAAGCACCGGCCTTATGACAACAACGCCGCTTACCGCCAATCCAAGCAGGCCAACCGAATGCTCACCGTTGCGTTCGCTAAACGTCTGCAGCCATTTGATATAACGGTCAACGCATGCCACCCCGGCGATGTCAACTCCACACTGAGCGGCAACCTGGGATTTGGCGGTCACGAATCGCCGGACGAGGGCGCCAGAACACCTGTATGTTTGGCCACCGATGAGATTGGCAGTCAGCGCACCGGTAAATATTTCGAGCACCGGCGTGAAGTCGGCTGTTCCTTTGCCGCAGATCCGAAAGCGGTGGAGGCCTTGTTCACCGCCTGCCAGGCCTACGGTATCTGACGGCACTGTCAAGTTAAGCGATTGCTCATAGCCAAGGTGGGTTCTGCAACATGACTTTTGGCCCATTTTGAGTGAAACGTCGTTTATTTATATGAAATTCAGGTTGACAGAGAGCCTCCGGAAAGATGTTGTCCTACGCAGATTCGTTAACTTGACGGTATCACCGCGAATCCAATGATGCGGCGAGTGAACTGATCCATCGCGATCAATACCCAATGGCTCTTAAGTGTGACCGACTAACAGCGGAAAAAATCAATGCTCCAGAGGCTATCCTTCATGTGGCCGATAAAGGTGAGCCACAAGGGCCCATCGCCCGGTTGTGGGTGATAATGTTTAGCAAGTATGCGTCGCACAACGTCCTTGTCTATCTCGACGCCAAATGTCTTCGAGATAATCATGGCGATGCGTGGGCAGCCAAAGTCTGGATTTCGCCGTTTAAGTTCCACGATCACATGGATCAGCTTCTCCGATGGTCCCTTTGGCCCCGGTTTGGTTCGGGTTATGGGAGAAAACAACAGACGATACTTCCGGCTGACGAGGTATTGATGGAACCTTAGTAGTGTTGATGGCCGACTAATCACCGATACCTTGGTAATTCGGTTCGGCAAAAGAAAGAGCGTCGCCAATCCAAAGACAAACCGATTGGCTGTCGTTAGATTCGGGTCGCGTTGTCGAGAACGTTTAATGACCAGTAATTGCTGTTTGAGCAAGAGATTCTCGGCGACAACCGATTTAGCGCCGCCTGGACCGATGACTCTTGCGTAGGTGACAAGGTGGTGCGCGAACAAGACGAGTATGTCTTTAATACGGTGGCAGGGCAGGGCGGATAATCGTTCATGGCAAGACTGCTCAAGCGCTGGGTTTTAGGACAGAATTAGGAATTCGCCATGAACAGGAAGCAACCGGAGCGACTATGGAGGTAGCGAAATGGTTGAAGCCTCTGGTGAAGCGTGTCACGAAGTACGGTGACAGCGAGAGTGATACCAAAATCTGAACATCTTAATTCTAGAATTTTTAGTATAGATTTCGTCCGACCGCAACCCCGTATCGGAAGGATCTGAGAAGGACCGACTTGTTATCAGAAAACTGGCTGGTAAGAGCCGCTTTTGTTGTGGCGCATCAGGCCGAGTTCGCCGAAAATAATTGTTCTATACTCTATACTTTTTGCTCATTTGAACTACCGTTTCGTTTCCCACGCATCGGGGAGGCCAAAAAGTGGAAGTGAATATCCAGAACATTGTCGCACTGATTGGTTTGTTGCTGACCGCCATCACAGCTTTGGCATCAACAACTTTCTTGGCCAATGCAATGGCCGGTTTTATGCTGCGACGTGTGAAAAATTTTCGTCCGGGTGACTATCTTAGTGTGGGTGACTATTTTGGCCGTGTCACGGAGCAAGGAATTTTTCATACCGAATTGCAGACTGAGGATAGCGATTTAGTGACCGTTCCGAATATGTTCATGGTGACAAATCCTGTTAAGGTTGTACGAGGAACTGGAACTATCGTCTCCGCAACTGTGTCACTTGGATACGATGTGGCACATGCCAGTGTTTTTTTTCTGCTACTCGAGGCGGCTAAGGAAGCGGATCTTGCCGATTCCTTTGTGCAAATATTGGATCTGGGAGACGCGTCTATCAGTTATCGTGTCGCTGGGACCTTGATTGACATCAGCGTCCTCGTCTCGACCCGATCAAAACTCCGCGCTGGTATGCTTGACTCTCTTCACCGGGCTGGCGTAGAGGTTGTTTCTCCAGCGATTGTTGATCAACGGCGTTTGTTGCGGGAAGAGAAAATTCTTCCTCCAATCCACGAGATCACTGAGAGGGTCGAAGCAGCGCAAGGCAAACAAACACCGGAAGAGGTTATGTTTGCAAAGGCACTGAAGGCTGAACGTATTCAGCGCTTGAAAGATCGAATTACAAACCTCACCAACGAGATTGAGCAACTCCAATCAGGTGCTACAGAGGGCGCGGAACAGAATGAGCGGGAAACACAAATCAGCTGGCGCAAGTCTTGGTTGAAGCGGACACAAATAGAATTGAATAGTCTGCAAGAGGAATTAGAAACTCGTGAGAATGATTAATAAATCGATAGTAAATTTATTCAATTTTGCCGACTTTTCTCCCCAATGAACATCTTACCAGTGCCCGCTTATTTACAAGCGAACTGTGATCTGTACGATCTATTGAAACAGTTGTGAAGGTTATTGTAGCTTTTCGCGCAGCGCTTCATAAGGTGTTTTTCCAGCATGTGCGCCATGGGGTCGAGAGAAGTTATAAAAGCGTTCCCATTCTGCCAGCTTATTGTTCAGATTCTCGCCGTCGACATAGGTAAGCAGCTGATAGAACTCATCCTGATCTGAGCAATGAGACCGCTCCACTTTGCCGTTGCATTGAGTTGTCGAATGCACCCGATGCGGTGGATCAACGCCGATCTTTTCGGGTCACCCATCCATTCCACCCGTTGTTCGGGCG
>CAMYOI010000326.1 GCA_947259955.1 uncultured Gammaproteobacteria bacterium | reverse complement strand
TTCCGCCCCATCCATCCACAAATCGGAAGCCAGCCATCCCACCTCGGGTTTCCACGGCAGCTGGATCAAGGTGTCGGCATCCGGAATGGCGAACATATCCGAATCTGCCGGGGTCATATCGAGCCAGGTGGCGAAGCCCGCGAAGCCCGCGCCGTCTTTCTGCATGCCGGCGATGGCACGGGCCGGAACGAATTTTGAGCGAAGTACTCCGAAAAGATCCACAAAACTGATCAGGAAATAGTTGATCTTTTTATCTTTTGCGACTTTGGCGAGGTCTATAGCCACGATGTCGTCCTCTTTCGGTTTTTTGTTTATGCCGCATGATATTAGCAAATTGGGCCCGAATAAATTTGCCTGCAGTGACGATCGAAGTCACGAAAATTTACTCAGCCCCCGCCTTCTCAAGTAGACCGAAGCCGGCGTCATTGACTCACGAGCGGATGCCTGACGGGGACGGTGCCGGCTTCGAGAAGTCGGCGATGACGCCACGCGATACGGCCGCGACCGGGGGCGCGGCCGCGGATCGGGTGACTGTCAGAACTTTGCGTAGGCCTTCCTTAGATCCACCATCGGGTGACGACCGGACATCTGGAATTTGATCAACAATTCGCGCGCTATCATGTCACGGTCCTGCTGGTTGTCTGGAAGCTCCATGTTCTCCGGCACCGTAACCCAGCCATTGATGTTGCGGTCGAACACGGCGGGTCTGCCCTCTTCATAACCCATGTGGACGTCTTCCAGCCAGTTCAGGTCCTGCCAACCCATCACCTCGATGTACTTCTTGAGGAACGGGGTTATCCTCTCGTAGTGATGTCCTTCTCACGTTCCGTATCCAGACCATCGGTTTCCAGAAAGTGGTCGATTTCTTTCGTCATGGCTTCGGCTCCTGTCAGTATCGTGTCATGTCGGGACGGCCGACGGTGTGCTGCGAACCCGCAAGCGGAACCATGGCCATGGCGGATGCTTCCATGGTCAACGCCGCCAGATCCTCGGGTTCGAGGGAATGGACGTTTGTTTTCCCGCAGGCCCTCGCCATCATCTGGCACTCGATGGCGAGACAATGAAGGAAGTTGTAAACGCGGATGGCCGCCTCATCCGGATTGAGCCGCTTGCGCAGGACCGGGTCCTGGGTAGCGACGCCGACCGGGCATCGGCCGGTGTGGCAGTGATAACAGTAGCCGGGCTCCACGCCCATTTCCTCTTGGAAATTGGCCTCCGGAATGTCCTTGTTGCAGTTGAGCGCCATCATCGCCGAATGGCCGATGGCCACCGCGTCCGCACCCAGGGCGAGCGCCTTGGCCACGTCACCGCCGTTGCGTATACCGCCCGCGTAGACCAGCGAGATGTCGCCGCTCCTGCCGACATCGTCCAGCGCCTTTCTTGCCTGCCTGATCGCGGCAATGCCGGGCACACCGGTTTCTTCGGTCGCCAGGTGGGGGCCGGCGCCGGTTCCGCCCTCCATACCATCTATGTATATCGAATCGGGGTCGGTCTTCGCCGCCATTCGCACATCGTCATACACCCTGGCCGCACCCAGCTTCAACTGGATCGGGATCTCCCAGTTCGTCGCCTCCCGAATTTCCTGGATCTTCAGCGCCAGGTCGTCGGGCCCCAGCCAGTCGGGGTGGCGCGCCGGCGAGCGTTGATCGATTCCGGCGGGGAGCGAGCGCATCTCCGCGACCTGATCGGTCACTTTCTGGCCCATCAGGTGGCCACCCAGACCCACTTTGCAGCCCTGGCCGATAAAGAATTCACAGCCATCCGCCAGACGCAGGTGGTGGGGATTGAAACCATAGCGCGACTGGATGCACTGATAGAGCCACTTGCTGGAATAGCGGCGCTCGTCCGGGATCATGCCGCCCTCGCCGGAACAGGTCGCCGTACCGGCCATGGTGGCGCCGCGGGCCAGCGCGGTCTTGGCCTCGTAGGACAGGGCGCCGAAGCTCATGCCGGTGATGTAAATCGGGATGTCGAGCTCCAGGGGCCGCTTTGCCCGGGGCCCGATGATGGTCTTGGTCAGACACTTCTCACGATAGCCTTCGATCACGAACCGGGTCAGGGTGCCGGGCAGGAAGGTCAGATCGTCCCAGGTCGGGATGTTTTTGAACAGGGAAAATCCCCGCATCCTGTAGCGCCCAAGTTCAGACTTGATGTGGATGTCATCGATGACCTCGGGCGGAAACATGAAACTGCTCCCGAGATTGCTGGTATTCCGTTCGATTTTGAGTTTTGTCATCTTGTTCATGGTTACAGCACCAGTTTCTTTTCAGTGGGCTCAAGATTGTCATAATTCCACAGCTGCTTGCCGGCGACGATCTTGGTCAAGTTTGCAGTACCGCCTGGCGCATCGAGTCCGTACATCGCCAGTTTTTTATCCAGCCATTGGACATCGAGGTCGGTCATCTCTCCTTCGACGGCATCGACGCCCAGGCCGGCGATTTTGCCACCGACGTAAATCGTACCGTCGTACATGGAGTCGCCGAGATTGATGCCGGCGTCGCCAAGGATAACCATCCGGCCGCGCTGCATCATGAAGCCGCTGAACGCACCCGTGCGGCCGCCGACGATAACGGTGCCGCCTTTCTGGTCGATGCCGGTGCGGCTGCCCACGTCGCCCATGCACACGAGGTCGCCGCCGCGGATCGCGGCACCGAACGTCGATCCGGCATTTTTCTCGACAACCACCGTTCCGGCCATCATGTTCTCGGCGCAGGACCAGCCGACGCGGCCGGTGATCCTGATATTCGGTCCGTCGATCAAACCCACACCGAAATAGCCCAGGCTGCCTTCGAAGGTGAGGCGCAGACGATTGAGAATGCCCACCCCGAGGGAATGCTTCGCGCCGGGGTTGCGCACGGTGATGCTGCCGTGTCCCTCGCTCATCAACCTGCGGATTTCCAGATTGATATCCTTGATCTCCATGCCGGCCGCGTCGAATTCCGCAGACTTGTCGAAGTCGACATCGAACGAGCCGGGGTAGGTAAAGTTTTTACCTTCCTCGGCGGAAAAGAACACCTGCTGGGTCCGTCCGGCCAGCTCCTCGGTGTGAAGCCCCATCTCATGGGAATCGGCCTGTTTCAACTGTGCCATACGTGCACCTCCCCCTCGTACGGGTCATAGGTATCGATTTCGTGAGGAAAGATGCTTCTGATGGCAACCTCCTCGGAAGCCAGCGCAACGAAATCATCGCTTTCGTAAAGAACCATGGGCTTGGCCGCCATCACGTCCTTGGCCATGCCCAACTTGTCTCCGGTTGCGACGACATAGGTAAATACGCCGTCCAGTTCGTCGATGGACCGGCGCATGGAATCCTCCAGGTCTTCACCCTGATTCATTCGGTCCGCGAGATAAACCGCGATCAGCTCGGAATCGCAATTGGACATGAACCGGTGGCCCCGGCGCTCCAGATCCCGGCGTGAGTTCCAATAGTTGGTGAGCTGTCCGTTGTGCACCACGGACACATCGTTGAACGGGTACGCCCAGTAAGGGTGGGCGGAGCGGATGTCGACGTCGGACTCAGTCGCCATCCGGGTGTGGCCTATGGCGTGGGTCCCGTTGAAGCCGCTCAGGCCATACTGATCGGAAACCGTGTTGGCATCGCCAAGGTCCTTGACCAGTTCGAGCGCGCTGCCGATGGACATGATCTCCGCTCCTTCCACGTCCTCGATGTAGTCTGCCAGACGCTTCATGTCACCGTCGTAACTGAACTGGTAGCGCAGGGCGTACTCAGTCACCAGGTCTTCGGAGACGATGCGTGCGCCGAGTTCATCCATGCGCCGATCCACTTCCACCTTGCGATCCTTGACCTCATCGTGGATGCGAAATCCTTTGCGCATTTCTTCCTGTTCGGCAACATTGAAACGGATAACGTACTGGTTTTGTTCAGGGTTGCCATAGAGGGCAAACCCCGTCGAATCAGGACCTCGATGCTTCAGGGCCTGCAGCATCGAGGTCAGCTCGGATCCGATATCCGTGCTCTTGCCCCGATGTATCAGTCCAGCAATACCGCACATGTCAAACCTCCAATATTTTCATAAAATTCGTTTTCATCGCGGCAAGGGCGCCGCTCCTACACATCTTCCCATTCTTCGCGGCGAAGGCGCCGCTCCTACAAATGTTCCCATTTTTCGCGGCGGGGGCGCCGCTCCTACAATGTAGGAGGCGCGCCTCGCGCCGATTATTTCCTGGCATTGTTCCGCAACCTTTGCCAGCGTGTCACGGCAGACAATCTATGTAGGTCTCCAGATCCCAGTCGGTGACGGTGTGGTTGAATTTTTCCCACTCATCGTTCTTGTACCAGTGATAAACCTTGTACATCTCATCCGGCATCGCGGATTTGATGACCTCGTCGTCGGCCAGCCGGTCCAGTGCTTCACCCAGAGACATGGGCAGCTTCGCGACCTGCTTGCCGGCTTCCATGGCCTCGTAGATATTGCGCTCCTCGGGCTCTCCGGGATCCAGATCTCTGCTGATCCCGTCATCGAATGCCTTGAGTAAAGCCGCTCCCATAAGATATGGATTCACCATTGAGTCTACCGACCGGTACTCGAAGCGTCCCGGAGCGGAAATACGCAGTGCACAAGTCCGATTCTGGTAGCCCCAATCGGCAAACACGGGCGCCCAGAAACCCGTGTCCCAAAGGCGGCGATAGGAATTTACCGTAGAGGATCCAATGGATGTCAGTGCCCCCAGGTGCTCTATCACTCCGCCGATACACTGCAGCCCGATTGGTCCGGGCTTGCGCTCGTCGATCGACGGGTCGGGCATGAATGTGTTTTCACCCCCCACCCTGTAGGAAAAAGCGCCCTCCATACCCGGCAACGGATCATTGTGCAAACTGTTCACGACATCGTCACCACCGCGCCAAAGAGACATATTGTGATGGCATCCGGAGGCCGATACGCCCATAAACGGCTTCGACATGAAGCAGGCTATGAGACCGTGTTCACGCGCGACCTGGGCGCATATTTGACGATACGTGGTGAGACGGTCGCTGTTACGCAGCACGTCATCGAACATCGTATTCAATTCCAGCTGGCCGGGAGCGTCCTCATGGTCGCCCTGAATGATGTCGAGACCCATGGCCTGTGAATATTCGATGACTTTCATGAATGTCGGCCGCAACTCTTCGAACTGATCGATGTGATAGCAATTAGGCTTGGTGACGCCCCCGGCGGGCTTGCCGTCCTCACCGCGCTTCAACCACATCATCTCGGGCTCCGTGCCCTGCCTAAGCTCCAACCCATCATACTTTGCTTGGAACTCATCATGGATGATGCGCAGGTTGCCGCGGCAATCCGAAGTCAAATGTCCGCCTGGATTTTCCCTTTCTTCGCGATTGCGGAAACAGGTACAGAACACGCGAGCGACTCGCTTGTCCCACGGCAACTGGCAGAACGTTTCCGGGTCGGGGATGCCCACGAGCTCCGAGGCTTCGGGACCGTAGCCGATGTAGTCGCCATGTCGATCGATGAACAAATTTGCGGTGGAGCCGTAGACCAGCTGGAAGCCGCGCTCGGCAATTCGTTCCCAGTGGTCCGCGGGAATTCCCTTGCCGACTATGCGGCCGGTAACGGAAATAAACTGGTAATAGACGTAAGTGACGCCGAGTTCGTTTATTTTTTCGCGTACCTGCTTGACCAAATCGGCGCGGCCTGGCGCTTCTACATGTTTTTCAAGATCTGTCACGGTGTTCCTCCCTTTTTGGTTCGTTGCATTGGTTTATTGAAATCTCTG
>CAMYOI010000325.1 GCA_947259955.1 uncultured Gammaproteobacteria bacterium | reverse complement strand
TCGCGGAAGTAGCCAAGGGTAAAATGACGCCCGATGAGGCCCTGATGGCGGCGGACAGAGAGGTGAAAGCCGCCTTTGAAAAATGGCGTCAGGCCGGCATGGTTTGACCGGTTTTCCCTGAGCGATAAAAACAAGATCACCGGCGTCGAGCCGGCCCTCGGTAAAAGTTGTATGCTACAAGCCGTCGTTGCAATATATCTCAGCCCGAATCACGGTTACGCACTTTGATTTCTTGTTTTCACACGTGGCTTGGCAAACTGGCGGGCCAACATTCAACACTACTCACGATACAGGCAGTTAACCCGCGTTCTTCACCAGGATAGACGTTGCCGATACAGACTGTCCTTCAGTCAATAACAAATAACCTAGGCGCATGACCCGCACAGGCTCCTAGCCCGAATGGGGTATCGAATCAATACGACGCAAAAGCGTAATGTGTCAGGGTCAGAAAAAACGAAAATTCGCGCCGTTCCAATTCTATTGAATCCACGTCGAATCATTTCCACAGGAGGAATGTTACCAATGAAAATCGATAAAGTGATTTCGGCCCTGGTTGCCGCGCTGACTCTTTCCGTGTTCCCGGTGATTGCAACATCCGCAGGCAAGGACGCTGGACATGGCAACGACTACCGTACGTTTAATGCAGACGGTTCGATTTCATATGGACAAATCGGTGACTCCTATACTGCCGATCTGGTCATGTACTTGGCCGGTAATCAATTTATGGTCATGGCTGAATTGATTCAGGATTTCCAGTCAAAAAACAATGAAATAAAAGCCATATACGTCGAGACCATTCCGCCGGGGCAGATATTGAAAGGGCAGATCCTGCAGCAAGGCGAGATCGATGGGCAGAAAACAGCCATGAACCCCGATCTTTTTGCCAGCGTCAACGTCGATCATTTAAAGCGCCTCAAGAAGGAAGGCGTGATGAGCGATCATATGATCTACATTCACAACAAGCTGGAACTGATGGTCGCCGCTGGCAATCCAAAAAACATCAAAGGAGCGGAAGATCTCGGGCGCGACGACATAGTGCAGTCTCATCCGAATCCTTTGACGGAGGGCATTTTCAAATTCTACGGCAGTGAGATGCTGAAGGATCTTGATTTGTACGAGAAAGTCACCGCCGGCGCGGAATGCCGAAGCTGCTGGGCGATAGAAGGTAAGACATGGTTTACCTCACGTCATCACAGAGAGACGCCGGATCGCCTGGAAAAGGGTGAAGCCGATGTTGGAATCGTATGGACCACAGAGGTAGTACACGCAAAAGCGGAGGGACGGCCGGTGGACGGCGTCGCCATACCTGCGCCATTGAATAAACAGGATAAAGTAAATTACGCGATCGGTATTATGAGCAATGGGCGAAACATTGAGAATGCGCAAAAATTCCTCGCATATCTCGCGACCGACCGAGCCCAATCGATTTACGAAAAATACGGATTTTTGCGGGCGAGCGCTGAGGAACTGACCCTCAAGCCCCTTTGAACCCTGTATCGGTGCCAACCTAGCTCTGCCGGGGTTCACCTGTTCTATTACCCTTGAAGGCCGCGGCTTGACACCGCAAGGCGATTGTATCTAGCTTTATCCTGGCTTCATGCTTGTCAGGAGATAAACCGTGACGGTCGCTGGATTCGAATGCGAAATTCAACAGGTCGAAGGTTATTCACGTGGCGGTGTGGTCTGCCTGAGACAGGCGATTGGCCGTGACTGGATCGAAACGCTGCGCGCCGGGGTCGAACGGAACGTCGCTTCACCGACCGAGCGAGGCCGTGTATGGAACCGCGATGCCCTTGGCCATACCTGTTTCTACGACAGCCAGGCCTGGCGGCAGAGCGGCGCGTATCGTGATTTCATCGAAAAATCACCGCTGGCGGAGATCGCCGGACGTTTGATGAACGTGTCGCGGATCAACTTCTTTTTCGATGCGGTGTTCGTACGTACCCCTGGTACAAAATTCCGCACGCCTTGGCATCAGGACGAACCCTACTGGTCCGTTGCAGGTTTCGACGCCTGCTCGGTCTGGATGCCGCTCGTCCCCGTAGCCAAAAAGAGTGCGCTGGAATTCGTTCGTGGCTCCCATCGCTGGCCGGAGAAGTTCCGCCAGACTAATTTCGGCTCACTGACCAACGACGAACGGGATCAGGTGTCATTTCAAAATGACGACACCGTGCCTTTCCCTGATATCGAAGGACATCGCGACGACTTCGATATCGTCAGTTGGGACATGCAGCCCGGGGATTGCGTCGTCTTCAATGCACGTATCATTCACGGCGGCTCCGGCAACCTCGACGACGATCGCGAACTCAAGGTTTTCAACACGCAGTGGCTTGGCGATGATGTTCGCATTGCGTTCCGCGAAGGAGGCATGGACCCCGACCACTCCGGCGTGATGACACAGCACGGTTTGAAACCCGGGGATCGGCCCGGTGGCGAGCTGTATCCCGAGTTGTGGGTGAGACCGAATTGAGCACTCGCGCAAGACACCTGCCAGGTTACGTGCCTATTCGCTAGCGCACGGTCCGTGCCACCCCCCCTGAAAGTGACAAAATATGTCATAATCGTGACAATAAGCGTCTAATAGCAGACTAACGGTTTATTTTCCCGGACTGAAAGTGCCGTATATCAACAGCTTGCTCTTCTGGCACGATTTATGCGTGTTAATAACTCACACAGTGGGTAGTGGGGTAGTTCTGATGAAGAAAAAGGTGTCCCAACCAGCTCCTCCGGGTTCAAGGCCCAGCGTTGAACCGAAGGCGGAGGATCCCTACGACGCTCCCGAGCTCGATCATCCTTTTCGGGGAAAACCGAAAATCGAGCTCGGGACGTCAAAATTGTGCTCCGGCAAGTCAAAACCGTTAGAAAAAGACCCGACCGGAACACAGGAATCCGATTAGGCAGGGACAGGCGGGTCTAGTGATGGTCAACAAGACCACAGTCGCCTGGCGAATCACTGTACTGCTTTCACTCGTTGCCGCGATACCGGCAGTTCTGTACTGGGAGGACAGCCGCAGGCAGGTGGATACCGAAGCCATGCTGAACGTGTCCGTTTCTGTCAAAACCCTTTCACACGTTCGGGTAGATGCCGTCGGGGATTCGGTGTGGAGTCCTTCGGCCGGTTCGGGATTCTTGATATCTTCCCGGGACTGCGAGGTATTGACCAATCATCACGTGATCGCCAACGCCGCACATATCGAGATTTATCCGAGACAATGGGCCGAAAACAAGGGCATTCCGGCGACGCTCGTCAATTCCAATCCCCGGTCCGATATCGCGGTGCTGAGAATGTCGGAATGCTCCGGTATTCCGGAAGCAAGAATGGGCAACTCGGAACGACTACGGCCCGGCGATGAGGTATTTGCAGTCGGCAACCCGCTGGGCACCAACCCCGACTCCATCAGCCAGGGCATCGTCTCCCATACAGAGCGACTCACCTCGGGTTTAATTCCATATCTGCAAACCGATGCGTCAATCAGTCACGGTAGTTCGGGTGGAGCGCTGTTCAACAGGCAGGGTGAGGTAATCGGGATCAACACCGCAATTGCTTCCACACGGAATGGCAGTATTCCCGGGATTGGTTACGCGCTTCCGATCAACCAGGTAAAGCATGAAACCAGCAAACTTCATGATGGACCTCCGACCTGGGGCGACGCCGGGATAGAGGACCTGTTGACCGGATTGACCGAACGCGAGGCGGCATTTTTCGGTGTCCCCGAGGGACGCGCCGCCATTATTGTGACCGACTCCCCTGAACAGGGTCCCAGCAAGGGAAAGCTGTTTGGCAAGGATGTAATTTACACAATCGATGACGTGAACATCACCAGCGTCAACCAGGCGCAGCGACTCATCAGCGGCTATAACGCGGGCCACGAAGCGAAGTTCAGGGTGATTAGATCCGGGCAGCACATCGACGTGGGTGTGACCCTGGTTGAAGGGTGGCAGACCCAGGCATCACCTGAAGCCGACTATTATGCAGGGCATCTGGGGATGACTGCCGAGATGTGGAACGACCTGGAGGACTGGAAAAATACCTTCGATTCACCGGTCATAACCAAGATCCACAGCCTCGGCCCGGCGCATCTGGCTTTCGTTACAAGCTCCCAGAAGACCCTCGTACGCAACGGCCCATTGGTGATGCCGATACAGCTCACGGTCAATACCGTGACGGGGATCGCCTATGATGGGGACTATTACACGATCAAATCCGTCGATGCGCTGGAGCACCTGGCAGCCGAGGCATTTGCGGCGAATTTCCCCATCCTGCTCGAGATCGAATTCTGGGGGCGTGACAACCCGCTGAACATCGATGAGCCAATTCGACGTCTCAGGACATCCTTTCATACGGTTATGCCGGCACTCAGCAGCACCGAGGCACCGAGAGCGGAAGACACCGACATCGAGTTGGACGACCCCGGATCGGTCATAGGTGACGTGGCCTATTTCAACGGCGACAGGGGGCGTTGAAAGCCATAAGCCCCGGTCTGGCCGGCAACCTCCCAGAGGGACGACACTAGCCCGCATTCCTCAGCAGACGGCTTTAACTCCTTGCTAAGGACTTACTAATGCCGGGCAAGCTCTGTAATTGCGTCATTGCGTGCCGAAGATGCAGCAACCCAGAAGGTCTTGTATGACAGCAGTGCTGGATTGCTTCACTTCATGCGCAACGACGAAATACTGCATTGATCAGAGCATCCCCAGGAACGCGCATCCCGGCGCTGGCTGGTCCAGGTGTGAGTAAGCACTTTATTTGACGGGAAATCCGCTGTTTTTGAACAAATTATTTAATGGTGCTCGTGCTAAGCCGTTGGAGCATCACACTCTGCAATTTAGATGAGGGCTGGTTGGCATATCGTGACCTCTTTCACTGGTGAAGAAAATTATTTGGTTGGCGCAGGGAGACCAAATAACTCTTGGCTCTCATCGTGGT
>CAMYOI010000324.1 GCA_947259955.1 uncultured Gammaproteobacteria bacterium | reverse complement strand
TCAAGCGCCAGTCGCGCACTCCGGACATACGTGCTGTACGCCGGACCATAAACAGTCGGTTTACTCATATCTCATCCTCAGCTTCAGTTGATTGTGCCCGCAGAATTGCGAATTCTTTCACGACCGGGATAGTACCAGCAACCCGGCGACTCCGCCTACACCGCCGGCGCCTCGGCGAGTTTTCACAATGCCTCGATGTACTCGACCATCCGCTTGCGCATCGACCGCCCCGGCAGACGCCCCATACCCGCATCCATGTTGTCATTGAGGTGTTTGACCTTCGTGGTAGCCGGAATCACGTTGGTAATCCGTGGATCGCCCAGCAGGTACTTGAGGAAAAAATTACCCCAGCTGGCGCAGTCGAATTCCGCCGCCCAGTCGGGCAGCGACATGCCCTTTACCTTGCGGAAAAGGCGGCCATTTTCATAGTTTCTGTGGGCGATGGTCGCTACTCCGTGATCCGCGGCTGCCGCCAGCAATCTAGTTTCCGCCTCCCGGCTGGCGATTGAGTAGGGGAACTGTACGTAGTCCAACTTCTCCTTGCTGATCCATGATTCGAGCTCGCCGAAAGCGCCCGGAGTGTAGTGCGTAATGCCCGCGTAGCGCACACGTCCCCGCTCCACCAGCTCGCGAATGGAACTCAGATGGGTTTGGGTGTCCGTCAGGTTATGCACCTGCATCAGGTCGATGCGATTGGTCGCCAGCAGCCGAAACGAATCCTCCATCTGCGCCTTTCCCGACGACTCGCCCGTGGTCCAGACCTTGGTTGCGAAAAACAACCGATTGGCAATGCCGAGGCTCGTTACCAGTTGTCCAACGACGCGCTCCGCCTGTCCGTACATCGGCGATGAGTCCACCATGGTGCCGCCGCGATCGACAAATGTCCGCATGACGTCCCGCAACGGTGCGAGCTGTTCGCCACCGCCGCCCGTGTCGAACGTCCGGGCGGTACCCAGACCCACCGCCGGAATTTGCTCACCGCTCGAAGGGATGGTGCGCTTCAACGCCCCTTCGCTGGCACCGGACTCGCTGGTCGACCACGGCAACGTCAGGCCCCCGGCAAAAGCGGTCAAGCCCATACCCAGCAATTTGCGACGATATGCATTGTACATCTTGTGACCTCCTGTTGATCAGCGTGTGATTTGAACCGCCTCGGCCGGATGTCCGTCACCCGCCGGTTCGAGCCGCTCCCGTGCGCGCCCGAGCTTCCAACCCGTAGCCAGCCAGATCGCGGCGACCAGCGCGCCGGTAATCGCGATTCCCGATGCCATCATACCAATGGCGCTCATCCCCGCGTAGAACCAGCCGCTGACGGCATCTCCGCCCCGATACACCACGGTATCGATGAAATTCTTGGATTTATACTTGTCCTCCCTCGACAGCACGCTGAAACACATCTCCCGACCCGGCCTGGCTATGGCATAGTTGCCCGCGCGTCGAACGATCTGCACCGACGCAATCACCAAAAGAGCGGGGGCTATGCTAAGCAGAACGAATCCGACCAGTACCATTGCCGGCACCAGCGCCAGCAGGAATGGCAGACCCCAGCGCGTGGCCATTCGTCCGGTAACGAACAGCTGTAGTGCGATAGTCAGCCCGTTGGTGGCCAGGTCCATCATCGCGAATACGCGGGTCCTCTCGCCGGAATCCGAAAACGCTTCACTGATGATTTCGGCCTGCAGGAAATACAGGAATGTCGACGTCGTGGTAAACAATAAAATGTAGATGCATATGCCCAGGAGATAGGGCGACCGGGCCACGCGCCGGACGCCATCGAAAATGCCCCCCCCCAGTGCGGCGGCGTCCGTGTGTTGATCGGTCGCCCAGTACCGCAGCCTGAACACACAGTACAGGGCCGCAGCCAGGAAAAGTGCGGAAACCGGCAGCAGGTTGATCGGTCCCAGCACACCGACCAGCGCGGTTGTCAGGGCCGGACCGGTAATCGCTCCTGCACTGCCGCCAGCCGCAATAAAGCCGAACAATCGCTTTGCCTGCTCACCGTCGAAAACATCCACCATGTACGACCAGAACACCGACACAACGAACAGATTGAACACGCTGACCCAGACGAAGAACGCCCTGGCCAGGTACTCAGGGGAAATGATGTCTTCACGATAGAGAACAAAGAACGCGAGTATATTCAGCATAAAGAACCCATAGACCATCGGCAGTAACTGCGCCCTCGCATAACGCGAACTGACCCACCCGAACAGCGGGACCGCACACAGCATTGCCGCGAATGTCGCGGTGAACAGCCACTGCAGGTTGTCGACGCCGCCCTGTATGCCCATTTCATCGCGGACCGGACGCAGCACATAGTAACTGCAAAGCAGGCAGAAAAAATAAGCAAACGAGTACAGTAGCGCCTTGAGTTCAGCGGGCCTGGCGTTGACTGATTTGCAAATCCAGGCCACCACTCCGCCGCTTGCGCTTTGTTGAGGCATTCGGGCTAGCGGTCCGCTACCACTCGCCCGTATTTTCCATCGACACCCAAGGTTCTTGCGGCGGCAGGGACGCGCCGCGCTGCAGAAATTCAATAGAGATGTTGTCCGGAGTCCGGACGAAAGCCATATGGCCGTCGCGGGGCGGGCGATTGATCGAAACACCGGCGTCCATGAGACGTTCACATAATTCGTAGATGTTGTCGACACGGTAGGCCAGATGGCCGAAGTTTCGTCCTCCGGAGTATTCCTCCGGATCCCAGTTATTGGTCAATTCGAGTACCGGGGAACTTCCCGATCTGGCGCGCTCGGCGTCGCCGGCGGCAGCCAGGTATACGAGAGTGAAACGACCCTGTTCGCTGTCGTATCGATCAATTTCCGCCATGCCGAGCTTGTTGCAGAAAAAATCGAGTGAAGCGTCAAGGTCCGTAACTCTAACCATCGTGTGCAGGTATTCCATGTAAAACCTCTTTTCAGTTGTTGAAAAACGATAGCGAGACCATATTGCCCCGCAAGTTTGAAATCAACCAGCAGCCCATATATTGCACCAGCAGGGCAGGACCGGATTAGCTTTGGACGTCGCTTTCTTTATATATACTCCACACAACAGCTCATTTCTTTCGTTTTCATGGCACAGCAGAACGACACCACTGACCGCATGGGTCGCATGATCCAATGGCTCGACGCCAATATCCTCTCCCTCGGGCGTGACATGCGGATGTCCTATCTGCCGCCGCTGATGGTGTACATAGCGGCCGGGGTGTCGGGCCTTACCGGGATCGTAGGCACATTCTTCGTCAAGGACTATCTCGGTTTGTCCGCCGCGTTCCTGGCTGCCCTCGGATTCTGGGCGGGTATCCCCTGGGCGCTCAAGATGCCTGTTGGACATCTGGTCGACCTTTTCTGGAAATGGAAATCCGCGCTGGTATTCCTCGGCGCCGGTTTGATCGCCGCCAGCCTTGGCATCATGGTAGGCCTCATCGAATATACGGACCGCATGCGGCAGGTGATGACCGTCGAAGCCTGGTTTGTTCTGAGCACGCTACTCGCACCCATCGGCTACGTCGTCCAGGACGTCGTCGCGGATGCGATGACCGTTGAAGCGGTGCCTCGCTTCGATGAGCGTGGAACAGAAATCGAAGAGGGCCCTCGACGGCTGATGCATACCACCATGCAGACCCTTGGCAGAATAGCCATCATCGGGGGAACGGTCCTCGTCGCGATGATCAACATCGTAATGTTCGCAGATGCCGGTGAACTCGCCGAATCCGAAACGGCATCGATCTATGCCAGGATCTATACCATGGCCATGATCATTCCGATAATTTCGGTGTCCGGTGTAGCGCTGGGGGAATACCTCAAGTACCTGCACCGGAAACAACTCCGCGGTCAAGGTCTGAACCAGGATCTTATACGGGCAATGATGAGCGCACAGCAGGAGAAACCGCAACCGAACTGGTGGATCCTTGGGGGCAGCCTGGGTTTCGTCATATTCACACTTACCATGGGTTTGAGTGATGTCCCATTCAGTCAAGAGATCATTTTTGCAGGATCCATGGCCATCGTCATATTTTTAATATCCAGGATCACCGGTTCGCTGGACCGGAACGCGCGCAGCGTCCTGGTCGGGACGGCTGTTCTGGTATTCGTATTTCGCGCCGTGCCCGGGCCCGGAGCCGGGGCAACCTGGTGGACCATAGATGAATTGAGTTTCGATCAGCAGTTCCTGTCGGTTCTGACGCTGATCGCCAGCACCCTCACATTGCTGGGTATGTTGATTTTTCGCCGGTTCATGGCAGAGCGGTCCATGGCCTACATCATCGGATTTCTCACCCTGGCGGGGGCGGTGATGTCCTTGCCGAACATCGCAATGTACTACGGCGTGCACGAATGGACGTCCTCGGTCACCGGCGGCGTCGTGGATGCCCGCTTCATTGCGCTTATCGACACCACGCTCGAATCGCCTCTCGGCCAGATCGCGATGATCCCAATGCTGGCTTGGATCGCCAATTCAGCGCCCTCGACATTGAAGGCCACATTTTTTGCGGTGATGGCTTCCTTCACCAACCTGGCCCTGTCAGCCAGGGAAATGGGCACCAAATACCTGAATCAAATATTCTTCGTGAGCCGGGAAGTGACAGACGCGGCCACCGGCGAGGTTACCGTCGCCGCCAACTATGATGAACTTGGCTATTTGTTGATCAGCGCAGCGATTATCGGTTTGCTCGCTCCTTTCGTGGCTATCGTGCTGGTAAAGATCAGCCCGCTCAGAAGTGTCGGGGACAAATGAAACCGCCTTAAACGTTTAGCCCGGGTTTCATCCTCGGCACCCTCTATACACGCTGAACTCATCGGTGTCTGGCCCTGCATCGAGTTTCGGACAGGCGCATTCCTGCCCGACGGCTAGGCCCGGTGAAAACAGCGACATGGAGAAGCCCGACGGCTAGGCCCGGTGAAAACAGCGACATGGAGAATTCCGCCCGGTCCCGATAACCGAGCGGACGATACATGCCAACACCGCTCGGAATACTGGTGCGTATGCTGGCTAGAAACAACCTGCGTGTTAGAATCGCGCGCCTTGCGCGCAGGAATCCATTGGAGAACTCTCGATGAAAATCAAGCCAGAACACCACTTTAAGACACGGGAAGTACACGCGGGCGTTCGTCCCGATCCGGTTACGGGCGCAATTCTGACGCCGATCTACCAGGCAACGACCTACGTGCAGGAGTCCGTGGACGACTATCTGGCCAAGGGTTACTCATATAGCCGCTCCGGCAACCCGACGGTGGCGGCACTGGAAGAACGTATCACGGCTCTCGAAGGCGGGGCCGGGACCGCTTGCTTTTCCACCGGTATGGCAGCCACCAGCGCGATCATGATGGCTTTATTGAATAACGGGGACCACGTGGTGCTATCGGATGTGGTCTACGGCGGCACGCACCGACTGTCAACCCGCGTGCTGAGCCGCTTTGGCGTGGAGTTCAGTTTTGTCGACACCGCCGATCCGCGAAACGTCCGCGACGCGGTAAGGGACAACACGCGGCTGATTTTCACTGAAACACCGGCCAATCCGACACTCAAGCTCACCGATATCGCCGCAGTATCCGATATCGCCAGGGAGCACGAAATTCCGCACTGCGTGGACAACACTTTTCTGACACCGTACTTTCAACGACCCCTGGAGCTTGGTGCGGATCTCTCCATGCACAGCACGACCAAATACATGGACGGGCACAACGTAACGGTGGGCGGCTCCGTGACCGCCGCTACGATGGAACTACTCGAACAGATACAATTCGTGCGCAATTGCCTTGGCTCGAACATGTCTCCTATGGTCGCGTTCTTCACTCTCCAGGGCTGCAAAACCCTGAGCACCCGATTGGAGGCGCAGTCAGCCGGTGCGATGAAAGTGGCGCATTTTCTGGAGTCGCATCCGATGGCTGAACAGGTGGTCTATCCCGGGCTCGAATCCTTTCCGCAGCGCGAACTGGCGCAACGGCAGGCCAGCGGCTTCGGGGCAATGCTCTGGTTCGAGGTCAAAGGCGGCGTTGCGTCGGGAAAAAAGCTGATGAACGCACTGGAACTCTGGAGCCTGGCGGAGAATTTGGGTTCGGTAGAGTCCCTGGTTACTCATTCGGTCACAATGACCCACGCCGACATGGACCCGGCAGATCGACAGCGCGTGGGAATCAGCGACGGTCTGGTGCGCCTGTCGGTGGGCCTGGAAGATCCGGACGACCTTATCGCCGATTTAAGGCAGGCATTGGACGGACTTTAACCCGCATATTGCACCAGTATCCCGAGCGATGACGCAGGACAGGTTTGGCTGAGCGCCGGTCTGGAACGAGGAGCGTAGCCGTCGCTGCGGTCCGAGTGAAGACCAAGCCCAGGTGAAGCTGAACAAGTCAGCACCGGGATAGGCCGACCCCGATGACGAACCGTCCTTTTGATCAATCTATCCAAATCGGTGTATTGGTGAAATAGATCAAGGGCATAGAAAACAACCACGGCCGGTCTGGTGCAATATGCG